>NZ_JAYUPK010000127.1:0-5597 GCF_043760115.1 Flavobacterium sp. | reverse complement strand
AAAAGTTTATTAAATTATAAAGTCCCGTAAATTTACGGGACTTTAAGTATATTATCTAAAATATTTTTTAATTTCTTGGTCTTTTCTTTTTGTCAGCTTTTGGACCAACTCTAGACATAGCACATCTAAATCCAATATAATCTGTTGCCATATCTTGTGGAAAATATCTTCTTTGAGCTGGATCTAACCAATATGCTCTATCTCTCCATGATCCACCTTTATAAACTCTAACATCATCATTTACTAATGTTGTACGTTTACTTGATTTATCATATTTACGAATCATGTTTCCAATACTATCTGTAGTAACATTATGTTTTGGTGAATCGTACATTCTTTTTTCATCAGTAAGTTTTTCTCCTTCTTCAGAGCTTCCAAAATCAAAATATCTTGTAGATTGTTTATCTCCATCACGATAGTTTCTTTCGTCGCTTTTGTCAAAGTTTTGTCTCAAGTAAGTTTCTTTTTCATCAACTGGAACTTGAGCAATTTGACCTGGAAAATTTCTAGCCATAACTCTACCATTAGGCAAAGTATCAAAAGTTTGACTTTCTCCTGTTACAAGCTCAACTTTTCCGTCTTCACCAATTTTATTTTTTGTGTAAACGTTTCCTCTAAAGTAATTAAAGTCATTCGCTTCATCATCAACTATTGGTCTATAAACATCGGCAACCCATTCTGAAACGTTACCTGCCATGTCATATAATCCAAAATCATTTGGTGGATACGATTTTACTTTATTAGTAATATCAGCGCCATCATCAGACCATCCAGCAATTCCACCGTAATCACCTTTTCCTTGTTTAAAGTTAGCCAATTGGTCACCTTTAATTTTTCTTTTTCCAGAACGTGTATAACTTCCAGACCAAGGATATTTCTTTTGACCTTTGTAAATATTATATTCTCTTTGTCCAACATCTGCTGCTGCTGCATATTCCCATTCAGCTTCTGTAGGAAGTCTATATTCAGGTAAAATTAAACCAGATGTTCTTTGAGCATATACGTTTTTAGCTTCTTGTGCTTCTCCTTTAGAATTTTTTGTTCCACCTTTTCCTGCTGCTTTAGAATTTCTTCTTCCTTTCAATACAATTTCTTCGTTTCCTCCAAAAGTGCTTGTTGGTGTTGCTAAATAAGTTTCTGTGCTAAAAGTAGCTTCCGAACTTGCATCTGCAACTTTAGCATCTTTTTTTAGAAATCCTTCTCTTTCTAATACAGATTCGTTAACTCTATCAGTTCTCCATTTACTAAATTCAACTGCTTGAATCCAGTTAACACCAACTACAGGATATTCTGAATAAGCTGGATGTCTTAAATAGTTATTAGTCATAGTTTCGTTATAACCAAGTCTATTTCTCCAAACTAATGTATCTGGCGATGCACCTTCATAAATATTTTTATAATTGTCTTCTGTTGGCGGATAAACTCTTTTTAACCAATCTAAATACTCCATGTACATTAAATTAGTTACTTCTGTCTCATCCATATAAAAAGACTGAACGTGTTGCTGATTTGGAGTGTTATTCCAATCATGCATAGGATCATCTTGAACTTTACCCATAGTAAATGTTCCACCTTCTACAAGAACTAAACCTGGACCAGTTTCTTGTTTTTTAAAGTTAGAGGCATATTGAAAACCACCTTTTTTATCGTTGATTTTCCATCCTGTAGCTTTAGACGAATTTTTTGAGCTAGACTTTTTACTACAACTAGTAAAACCGATTGTTATTATTAATGTTAATAATAACTTGATAGCCATAATTTTGTTTACTTTCATACTTTTAATAGGTAATAAATTTCGTGACGCAATATAAGAATTAACCTTTAAAGTGCAACACAATTAGAAATATTTATAATTTTTTTTTGCTATTGATGTTCATTATTAACGAATTTTAACTTATAATATTGTGTTAATTTCAAATAAATAGTATTTTTACTCTTTCGTAATAAATATAATTTTTTTACGTTATACAATTGCTATGAAAAAAATTTTAATCCTTGTTTTTTTACTTTTTAATTGTTTTGTATTTTCACAAAATAATGGTTCTATTACTTTAAATTGGTCAAGTAATTCAAGCTATTCAGAGGATAATGCTAAATTCACTATTCCACAATTTGATACTAAAAATTTTAATTTTGATTCTTATAATAAGACACTTTCTTATGTAAACAAATTTAAAACCAATTCGCTAATTAACGAAAATTCTCTAGTAATTTCTAACCTAAATTATCAAACAATTTCCGAAAATGAACTAGGTGATTTATCTAAAAATAATTTATTAAATACTGTAAGTTTTAAATTACAAAATTTGATTTCAAGAGATGTTAATCTGGTTTTATTTACCTTTAATCCGATAATTAAAATTGATAATGAATACAAAAAAGTGCTCTCTTTTAATTATTCGTATCAAAATAGTTCAAATTCTAACAAAAATAATCTCCAAAATCTAGTTCCAAATACCATTATAAATTCTGTTTTATCAACAGGAAATTTTTATAGATTTTATGTTCAAAAATCTGGCGTTTATAAAATTTCTAAATCTTTTTTAACTCAATTAGGTTTAAATACTGATGGAGTAAATCCGAATAAAATAAAAATCTTTGGAAATGGTGGAAGAATGGTTCCATTAAAAAACAATGTTCCATATCCTTATGATCTAGAAGAAAATGCTATTCAAGTAATTGGTGATGCAGATAATTCTTTTGATAATGACGATTACATACTTTTTTATGCAGAAGGAATGGACAATTGGAGCGAAGAAAATAAAACACATTTAAATCTATATGCAGATAAGTCCTATTATTATGTAACAACTTCTGGAAGCGATGGTAAAAGAATTTCATCATTCAATCAACCGTCAGCTTCGGCTACATTAAATTTAACAACTTTTGACGATTATCAATTTCATGAAACCGATTTAACTAATATAGGAAGATTAGGAAGAATTTGGTTTGGCGAAAGTTTTAGTTTAAAAAACGAACAAGATTTCGAATTCAACTTTCCAAATATCGAAACCACAATTCCAACTAAAATAGAAGTACACGTTGGTGGAAATTCATTTGTAAGCACAACATTTGATGTTTCTGTAAATGCAACATCTATTGGAGCTTTAAGTTTACCAGCAATTGCTGTTAACTCAAGTTTAGAAGCGAGTAATGCTACCATTATTAATAATTCATTAACTAGTTCTCAAAATTTTAATGTAAAATTAAAATTCAATAATAATGGTGTTCCCAACTCTAAAGCTCATCTAGATTATATAATTTTAAAAGCAACCAGTAAATTATTAGGTTACGGTAAACAATTTAAATTTCAGTATAATAACAGTGCAACTCAAACTGGTGTTGTAGAATATCAACTAACTAATGCATCTGCCATTAAGCAAGTTTGGGATATTTCAGATATATATAATGTACAAACAATTTCTAATTCAACCAGTCAAAGTAATTTTTCTTTCAAAGCCAATTTAGGAACTTTAAAAAAATACATTGCACTTGACGAAGCCGATTTTTATTCTCCTTTAAAAGATAATAACACTAATGTTACTAGTCAAAATTTAAAAGGAACCATTTTTAAAAACAATCAAGGCAACTTTCAAGATATTGATTATTTAATCATTACACCAAGAAGTTTAAATTCTCAAGCAGAACGATTGGCAAATTTTCATAGAGGTTATTCCAATTTAAATGTGAAAGTTGTAAATCTTGATAATATATATGAAGAATTTGGATCTGGTAAACAAGATATTGGCGCCATCAGAAATTTTGTTAGATATGTATATTTAAATGCATCTTCAACTGCCAATAGAGTAAAATATTTAAATCTTTTTGGCGATGCTTCGTTCGATTTTAAAGATAGAATACCAAATAATACCAATATTGTACCTATATATCACGCTGTAAATAGTTATTCATCAAGCGAACCTTCATTTGCATCTGATGATTATTTTGCATTAATGGATGATAATGAAGGTGATCCATTATATTCTTTTTCTGCTGATATTGCAGTTGGTAGAATGCTAGTTTCATCGCCACAACAAGCAGATGAAATGGTTAATAAAGTTATAGAATACCACGATATAAAATCTTACGGAAGTTGGAGAAACAATTATGTTAGTATTTCTGATGATTCAGATAAAGTTGATGATGCAACATTACAAGTAAAACAAAATACTTTGACAGATGCAATTCATGCTAACAAACCATTTATAAATTTTAAAAAAGTACTTTTAGATTCTTATCAACAACAAACTTCTGCTGGTGGCGATAGATATCCTAAAGCCAATGAAGATATTATAAATGCATTTGAAAAAGGTGCTTTGGTTTTCAATTATCTTGGTCATGGTGGAGAAGATGGTTTAACAGGTGAAAGAATTTGGGATAAATTTGACGGATTAAATTTTAATAATCGTTACAGATATCCATTGTTTATAACCATTACTTGCGAATTTTCAAGATTTGATAATCCATATCGTCCAACTGCTGGCGAATATACTTTTTGGAATCCAAAAGGTGGTGCAGTAGCAATGATAACAACCATTAGATCAATAGGAAAAACTACAGCTGAATTATTTAATGATGAAATGTCTGAACAATTATTTTCTTATAGCTCCAATACATACACTTCAATTGCAGAAGCATTGCGATTAGCAAAAATTGGAAGTAATAATAATGAATCTACAAGAGTAGTTGCATTTCTTGGTGATCCAGCATTAATGCTAGCAATTCCAAAACCAAGAGTTGTATTAACTAAAGTTAACGATGTTCCAATAACGCAGCCAATTTCCGATTTAAAAGCATTGGCTTACGTAAAATTATCTGGCGAAGTACAAGACGAATCTGGAAACCCACTTCCAAACTATAACGGAGAATTATTCGTAAATATATTTGATAAAAATTATAATAGAAGTACTTTAAATAACGATAACAATAGTCCGCCAATTACATTTACAAACCTTGGAGAAACAATTTTTAGAGGAAATGCATCTGTAAATAATGGATTGTTCGAATTTGGTTTTGTGGTTCCAAGAGACATTAAAATTCCGCTAGGAAACGGAAGAATAAGTTTTTACACTAAAAGAAATGAAATTTTATTAGACAAAACTGGTTATAATTTAGATATAAAAGTTGGCGGAATAAATACTAATGCTGTAGCAGATGTTACTGCGCCAACCGTAAGACTTTATATGAATGATGAAACTTTTGTAAATGGTGGAATTACTAACGAATCGCCTTTCTTTTTAGCTTTTCTTGAAGATGAGCACGGAATAAATACAGCAAGTGGAATTGGTCATGATATTGTAGCAATTTTAGATGGAGATGAAACCAAACCATATATATTAAACGATTATTACGAAACAGAACTTGATAATTATAAAAAAGGTAAAATTAGATTTCCTTTTAGAAATCTAGCTTTAGGATTGCACACAATTACCTTTAAAGCTTGGGATGTTTATAATAATTTTATAGCAACAGAAATTCAATTTGTAGTAGTTGGCGATGATGATGTAACCTTGACCAATGTGTTAAATTATCCAAATCCGTTTGTAAATTATACACAATTTTGGTTCACACACAACAAACCATTTGAACCATTACAA
>NZ_JAYUPK010000126.1:0-5673 GCF_043760115.1 Flavobacterium sp. | reverse complement strand
AACTATTATGGGAATAAAAGCCCAAGACTTAAACGTAGATATTTCTGGAACAACAGCAGAAGTTACCAAAATAATGCAAACTGAACCAAGAAGAATTGCTAAAATTGAAATCAATATAACTTTCATAAAACAACAAGACGAAAAAATTAAAAAAATTCTAGAAAAAGCTGCAATGACTTGTCCAGTATTTAACTCACTTCATCCAGATTTAGAAAAAATTATTACTTTTAATTGGAAATAAATCTTGCTAAACAATTGTTAATAACTCTTTATTTAACAAGGCATACATATAGACTATTTTTATATTTTTGTCTCGAATAATAATTAAAATTTATGGAAAATAATTCAACAAACCCAAATGCTGGTCAAGCAATGGGTATTGCAGCATTGGTTTTAGGAATAATTGCAGTTATTGCAGCTTTTATACCATGTTTTGGTTTGGTAGCAATTCTTTTTGGAGTTTTAGCAATTATTTTTGGAGCAGTAGGATTTTCTCAAGCAAAAAAAGAAAATGCATCACTTACAATGCCAAGAGTTGGTTTAATTTTAGGAATTGTAGCTACTGGTTTTGTAATTATTTGGATGCTTGTTATAGTAGGAAGTATAGGTTCATTTGCGCTATCTAAAAAAGATGAAATAAATGAAATTTTAGACTCTGTGAAAGTTGAAACTAAAAAATATGAAGATTCAATTAAAGTAGAGCTTGATAAACAAAATGATTCTATAAAAACTATTGAAGGATCAAATTAAACTCTATTAATGCGAGTTGATGCTTCAATCAGAATAAAATCATATAAAAAGATAAATATAATTTTTTCCATACTAATTATATTTATCTTTTTTTATACCTATTTGTTGCCTTATTTAAACTTTTCCATAAAATCTTCATGCGAAGGTTTGCCTTTGGTTTATTGTAAAAGTAGAGGATTAAGCAGAGCATTTTCTGAAATCTTGAGATTTAAATTGGATGCAGCAATTGTTTTAAATCCATATTCAATAAAAATATTCATCTTTTTTCTAGTGCAATTTTTTGCAAGAAATTTTATTAATTTTATTTTGACTTCAACCAATTATAAAAAAGTAATTGTGATTGATGTTTCTCTAACAAGTATTTATTTTATATTTTCATTTGTAAATTTAATTATTCCATAACTATTTTGGACGATCAACAAAAACTTCTAATAAAATTAGCGCATACCAAAATGCCTTATGGCAAATATGAAGGTAAATATTTAATAGATTTACCAGAATATTATATGGTTTGGTTACACAACAATCGCTTGCCCAATGGTCAACTTGGCGAACAATTAAAACTGGTTTACGAACTAAAATTAAATGGTTTAGAAGAATTAATTCACAACATAAAAAAGCAATATCCAAAACCATAATGTTGTTTAAATCCTTAATAGTTTTAAAAATAAATTCTATTTATAAATTCTAATTTTCCCTAATAAAATTGTACTTTTGCCACGTTTTAAAAACAGCAAAGCACAAGTACGGAAAACTCGCGAGTTGTCCTAAAAAAAAAACAATGAACCAAACGAAATACATTTTTGTTACTGGCGGTGTAACTTCCTCATTAGGAAAAGGAATTATAGCAGCATCATTAGCAAAATTACTTCAAGCAAGAGGTTACAGAACTACAATTCAAAAATTTGATCCTTATATAAATGTAGATCCAGGAACTTTAAACCCTTACGAACATGGCGAATGTTATGTTACAGATGATGGCGCAGAAACCGATTTAGACTTAGGTCATTACGAAAGATTTTTAAACGTTCCAACATCACAAGCCAATAATGTAACTACAGGAAGAGTTTATTTATCAGTAATAGAAAAAGAACGTCGTGGCGAATTTCTAGGAAAAACGGTTCAAGTTGTTCCTCACATTACAAACGAAATTAAAGAACGAATGCAATTGCTAGGTAATTCTGGCGATTATGACATAGTTATTACAGAAATTGGTGGCACAGTTGGAGATATAGAATCATTACCTTATATAGAATCTGTTCGTCAACTAGTTTGGGAACTTGGCGAAAATAACGGAATTGTAATTCATTTAACATTAGTTCCATATCTTGCTGCTGCCGGAGAATTAAAAACAAAGCCAACACAACATTCTGTAAAAACTTTAATGGAAAGCGGTATAAAAGCCGACATTTTAGTTTGTAGAACAGAACACGAAATATCTGATGAATTACGTCAAAAACTAGCACTTTTTTGCAATGTAAAACGCGAAGCTGTAATTCAATCTATAGATGCTTCAACGATTTATGAAGTTCCCAATTTAATGCTAGAAGAAGGTTTAGACGTTGTAGCACTAAAAAAATTAAATCTTCCTAAAAAAGCAGCACCAGATTTAAAAAATTGGAACACCTTTTTGCATAGATTAAAAAATCCAAAACACTCAGTAAACATTGGGTTAATTGGTAAATATGTAGAACTTCAAGATTCTTACAAATCAATAATCGAATCGTTTATACACGCAGGCGCAGCCAATGAAACCAAAGTAAATGTAATCAGTATTCATTCAGAATTCATTGATAAAGAGAATGTTAAAGAAAAATTATCTTCTCTTGACGGAATTCTAGTCGCACCAGGTTTTGGAGAAAGAGGAATAGAAGGAAAAATAGAAACCGTTCGTTACGCAAGAGAAAATAATATTCCGTTTTTCGGAATTTGTTTGGGAATGCAAATGGCTGTAATAGAATACTCTAGAAACGTTTTGGGTTACAAAGACGCCAATTCTACCGAGATGAACGAAAGTACATCACATCCAGTAATAAACATAATGGAAGAACAAAAAACCATTACCAATAAAGGTGGAACAATGCGACTTGGCGCTTGGAAATGCAACATAAAACCAGACACATTAGCATACAAAATATACCAAAAATCGCAAATAGAAGAACGTCATCGTCACCGTTACGAGTTCAATTCTAAATATTTAAACGATTTAGAAAAAGCAGGATTAACAGCATCTGGCATCAATCCAGAAACAGGTTTAGTAGAAATAATTGAGATAAAAAACCATCCGTTTTTCATTGGCGTTCAATACCATCCAGAATATAAAAGCACCGTTGCCAATCCGCACCCAATTTTTGTTAGCTTTGTGGCCGCAATGGTAAAAAATAAAAAGTAGAAAATAATTTTCATATAATGTCAAGCTGAGCTTATCGAAGTTTAGAAGCGAATCAGTAGGCATTTTCAACAATCGCAATTCCTGCTTTCCGTTTCAATTTTTTTCAATTGCTTTGGGTTTTAACCCAAAGCAATTAAAAAAAGATTTCCACTGCAATCAGGGCTAAAAGAATAAGTATTTCGCATAAAATCAAGGTTTTAAAAACCTTTAAATAAAATTGAAACAAAAAAGTCATCACAACGACTAACCAATAATTAATTAAAAGATACTGAAAATCTGAAATAAATTCAGTACCAGTAAATTCAGCATACTATGGAAGAAAAGAAATTTGATAAAAACTCATTAATAGGATTTGCATTAATATTTTTAATTGTAATGTGGATCATGTTCAACGGAGAAAAAAAATCCCAAAAAGAACAAGCAGAAAAAGCAAAGCAAGAAAAAATTGATAAAGCTACTAAAGCTAAAGAAGTTGCAACCAAGCAAGTAATTGCAGCAGCAGTTGTAGATTCTACAGCAAGTGATACAGTTAAGCTTGCTAAACTTCAAGGAACTTTAGGAAGTTTTGCCTACTCAGCAACATTACCATCAGCCAAAGAAAATTTTACAACAGTAGAAAATACTTTATTAAAAGTAACAATTGCCAATAAAGGTGGATACATTTCTGAAATAGTTTTAAAACAGCACGAACGATTTAAAAAAGGATCAGCAGATTTGGTATCTTTAATAAAAAAGAACAACGCCGATTTAAACTTAACCCTACAAACGTTAGATAACAGAACTTTAAATACCAAAGATTTATTTTTTGAACCAACAGTTACTAAAGTTGGCGAAGATCAAATAATTTCAATGAAACTAAAAGTTAGCGATAACGAGTTTCTAGAATATAAATATGTATTAAAACCTAACAATTATATGTTAGATTTTGATATTCGTTCTCAAGGATTAAGTAAGGTTTTAAATACTTCTAAACCAGCAACTTTTCAATGGGATTTAAAAGCATACAACAATGAAAAAAGTATCACTTATGAAGACAGATATTCAGAAGTATATTTTGAACACAAAGACGGAAAAATAGATTATACTGGCGTTGGTGCAAGCGAAGAAGAAGATACAGAAAAAACAACTTTTATTGCTTTTAAGCAACATTTTTTCAGCTCAATATTAGTAACAGCAACACCATTTGAAACTGCCAAAGTTACATCAACTAAAATTTTTGACGAAGACAAAGCAGACACAACTTATACTAAACAATTTAAAGCTAAACTACCATTGGCATATAAAAATGGCGAGTTAGATTATAAAATGAATTGGTATTACGGACCAACAGATTATGCAACTTTAAAAGCTTATGATAAAAATCTAGACAGAATTATTCCACTTGGTTGGGGAATTTTTGGATGGATAAACCGTTTTATATTCATTCCATTATTTGGATTTTTAGGTTCGTTTATGTCACTTGGAATTGCAATTATTTTATTTACAATTATAATTAAAATAGCAATGTCGCCAATTACATTTAAGTCGTTTTTATCGCAAGCTAAAATGAAAGTTTTGCGTCCAGAAATTACAGAAATTGGAGAAAAATTTGGAAAAGATCCAATGAAAAAACAACAAGAAACAATGAAAGTATATAATAAAGCTGGAGTAAATCCTATGGCTGGTTGTATTCCGGCATTAATTCAGTTACCGTTTATGTATGCCTCGTTTCAGTTTTTTCCATCGGCATTTGAATTGAGACAAAAAAGTTTCCTTTGGGCAGACGATTTATCTTCATTTGACCAAATATTAAAATTGCCTTTTAACATTCCACTATATGGAGATCATGTTAGTTTATTTCCTATTCTTGCTGCAATTGCTATTTTCTTTTATATGAAAATGACTTCTGGCGACAATGCAATGGCACAACCACAACAAGAAGGAATGCCAGATATGACTAAGATTATGAAGATAATGATTTATCTTTCTCCTATAATGATGTTAATTTTCTTTAACAGTTATGGTTCTGGATTAAGTTTGTATAACTTTATGTCTAACTTAATTACTATCGGAATTATGGTTGTAATTAAAAAATATTTTATTGATAGCGATAAAATTCATGCTAAAATTCAAGAAAATAAAACCAAACCAAAATCTGAAAATAAGTTTCAAAAGAAAATGCGAGAAGTTATGGAACAAGCCGAAGCTCAAAAGAAGTTAGGTAAAAAATAATTTTTTTCAATAATTTATTAAACTCTGTTTCAAAATTTTATAATTTTAGACAGAGTTTTTTAATGAAGTCATTTAAACTTTTTTGATTGAAACAAAAAGATAATTTTGCAACCAATTGAAAAAATTTTAAACGACTTCAATATACAAAAATATGAAAGTAGTAATTGTAGGTTACGGAAATATGGGTAAAACCTATGCCAATAGTTTTATAAGTTCAAGATTTATAAAACCAGAAGATATTTATGTTTTGGTTAAAAAAGCATTCATAAATTCAAATGATTTTGGTATTCCAAATGATAATTTTTTTAATGTTCCAAATA
>NZ_JAYUPK010000125.1:0-15976 GCF_043760115.1 Flavobacterium sp. | reverse complement strand
TATCGATTTTTATTTTGCAAATCCATACAGTCCTTGGGAACGAGGCGCAAATGAAAACCTAAACGGACTTTTAAGGCAATATATTCCTAAGTCAAGTTCCTTTGAAGAATTAACAGACGAAAAATTATATGGAATACAAGAAAAAATTAACAATAGACCAAGAAAAAAATTTAATTTTGAATCACCAAATTATATGTTTAACCAAAAAGTTGCATTTGTAACTTGAATTCAGCACTTAATTTAAATCTTAAGATACAAATATAACATAAATACCATTATACTATATAATTAATTTAAAATAAATACCATAAAATTAAAGTATTAGTTTAAAATAAATACCATAAATACAAAAAAAGCAATTCGAATGGTTGTTAAAACCCATTCAAATTGCTTTTAATTATGAAATAGAATGTTGTTTTACTTCACAAAATCAACAGCTTTTTCTAAAGCTTCCTTAATTCCGTTAACATTTTTTCCTTTTCCAGATGCAAAAAATGGTTGTCCGCCACCATTTCCATCAATATAGTTGGATAATTCTCTAATTACATTTCCTGCATTTAATGATTTTTCGGTAACTAATTCTTTAGAAATATAACAATGAATATTTGGTGTTTCGTCTTCAATTGATGCTAAAAAAACAAACGAATTTGGTTTAGAACTTCCTATTGCTTGAGTTAAATCTTTAGTCGAATTCATTGATAAATCAACTTGTTTTGATAGAAAATTAATGCCATTTATTTCTTGAAATTCTAACAGTAAATTATTTTTTAATACTTCAATTTTCTCTTTCAATAATTGTTCAATTTGTTTTTTCAATTTCGAATTATCATCTTGTAATGAAGTAACCGATTTCAAAACATCTTGTGGATTTTTTAATGTTTCTTTTATTTCGGTTAAGGTGTTTTCTTGATTCTGATAGAAATCCTTAACTGCATCACCAGTAATTGCTTCAATTCTGCGAATTCCTGCTGCAACTGCGCCTTCAGAAATTATTTTGAAATGCCAAATTTCGGATGTGTTTTTCACATGAATTCCTCCACATAATTCTTTGCTTTCGCCAAATTCTATCATTCGAACTGAATCTCCATATTTTTCACCAAACAATGCCATTGCGCCTTTTTCTAAAGCATCTTTTATTGGAATATTTCTATGTTCTACTAATTGTAGTTGTGTTTCAATTTGATTATTTACACTTGCTTCAACTTGACGTAATTCATCATCAGAAACTTTAGAAAAATGAGAGAAATCAAAACGTAAATAATTTGGATTTACCAACGAACCTTTTTGCTCAACATGAGTTCCCAAAATGTTTCGTAATGCCAAATGCATTAAATGTGTAGCTGAGTGATTTTTAGATGTTGACGTTCTCAAATTGGTGTTTACTTTGGCTACAAATTCAGCTTCAATATTTTCAGGCAAACTTTTAGCATAATGAATAATTAAGTTATTTTCCTTTTTAGTATCAATAATTTCGATTGATCCTTCTCCTTTGGAGAAGGTTGGGATGAGGATTCCTTTATCGCCAACTTGTCCGCCACCTTCTGGGTAAAATGGAGTGTTGTTTAAAACTATTTGGTATAAAATTCCGTCTTTCTTAGAATCTACTTTTCTAATTCTAGTAATTTTTACTTCGTTTTCTGTTTTATCATAACCTATAAATGTTTCGACGTTTCCAGGAATTAAAACCGACCAATCTTCTGTTGAAACTTCACTTGCTGCTCGAGAACGCTTTTTTTGTTCTTGCATTGATGCTTCAAATTCAGTTTCGTTGAAAGACATGTTTTTTTCTTTCAAGATTAAAGCAGTTAAATCTTTAGGAAACCCGAAAGTATCATATAATTCGAATGCTTTTACTCCAGAAACTTCTTTGGCTTTAGTTTGAGCAATTACGTTATCTAATAATTGCAAACCTTGATCTAAAGTACGTAAAAAAGAGGATTCTTCTTCACGAATTACATTGGTTACCAATTGTTGTTGCGATTTTATTTCTGGGAAAAATTCGCCAATTTGGTTTGCTAAAACTTCAACCAATTTATAAATAAAAGGTTCTTTGGTATCTAAAAAAGTAAATCCGTAACGAATAGCGCGACGCAAAATCCTGCGAATTACATAACCTGCGCCAGTGTTAGATGGTAATTGTCCGTCGGCAATTGCAAATGCTACCGCACGAACGTGATCTACAATTACACGAATTGCGATGTTTGTTTTTTCTTCTTGTATGGACAAGTCGCGTACGGAATTGGAACTATATTTAAATCCTGTAATTTGTTCTAATTTTTCAATAAGTGGTGTAAAAACATCAGTATCATAATTAGAGGTTACGTTTTGTAACGCCATACAAAGTCGTTCAAATCCCATTCCTGTGTCTACATGTTGTGCAGGCAATTTTTCTAATGAACCATCGGCTTTACGGTTGAATTCCATAAAAACATTATTCCAAATTTCTACTACTTGAGGATGATCATTATTGACTAAACTTTTTCCAGAAATTTTTAATTTTTCTTCTGGAGTTCTTATGTCTACATGAATTTCTGAACATGGACCACATGGACCTTGATCGCCCATTTCCCAAAAATTATCTTTTTTATTTCCTAGAATAATTCGGTCTTCGCTGATTAAATTTTTCCAAATGTCCCAAGCTTCTTGGTCAAAAGGAACGTTGTCTTCCTTGCTTCCTTCAAATACTGAAACGTATAAATTTTCTTTTGGAATTTTATATACTTCAGTCAATAATTCCCAAGCCCAATTGATGGCATCTTTTTTAAAATAATCGCCAAACGACCAATTGCCAAGCATTTCAAACATGGTGTGATGATAAGTATCAAAACCTACATCTTCAAGATCGTTATGTTTTCCTGAAACGCGAAGGCATTTTTGTGTGTCGGCAATTCGGTTGCTTTTTGGCGTTCCGTTTCCTAGAAAGTATTCCTTGAATTGCGCCATTCCAGAGTTATTGAACATCAATGTTGGATCGTTCTTTAAAACTATTGGCGCTGATGGAACTATTAAATGTCCTTTAGATTGAAAGAAGTCTAGAAATTGTTTGCGTATTTGTTGTGATGTCATTATTTATGTTTTTGGAATTTGCTGATTGCAAAGACACAAAGGTTATTTTTTATTAGTTATCGTTTTTATAAAAATCATGAGTAGATTATTTAAACCATTAAGATATTAAGAAAATTAAGAATTGTAATATTCTTATAGAGTTTAACCATGTTTTTTAATTTTCTTTTATATTTTCGCTAATCAATAAAAGTTTAGAATCTTTTTTCTCATTTATTTTTACATTATTTATTTCAATTCCTTCTGCTGTAATTTTTCCATAAAGTTTTCTTTTTGGAATTGTATCATTTTTATTTTTTGAAACTTCAACAGGACAATAATCGCAAACTATTTCTGTTAATTCGATTTTAGTTTCATCATTTTCTTTAATAATTATTCCTTTATAATAGTAAAAACCTCCATCAGATGATGAA
Source organism: Flavobacterium sp. (assembly GCF_043760115.1). Lineage (GTDB taxonomy): Bacteria > Bacteroidota > Bacteroidia > Flavobacteriales > Flavobacteriaceae > Flavobacterium. The sequence continues at coordinate 12,500 of NZ_JAYUPK010000125.1, read as the reverse complement.
TATAAAGTTTTATTTCCTATTATAGATAATGGAGTTCTATCAAGAAAAACACTGTCATTTTTTATTTTTAATATATTCCTATGAAACCATTTTTGGCTAGGATTTTGAAAATCTGTATTAGTTTTATTTCCGTTATCATCGGTATTCCACATAATTGGTTCGTAACCAACATAGACTTCTTGATTTATTTTTTTAGAACAACTCCAAGATGAAATAATCAAAAAAAACAAACAAAATGTTTTCATATTTTTCTTTTTATAACTTTTACTATTTATTTTCACTCAATACACTTTGTCTTTTAGCCCTGATTGTAGTGTAAATCATCTTTGCCAAAGTTTAAAACTTTGGCAAAGATATTGAAACGGAAAGCAGGAATTACTTAACTAGAAATGCCCAAAATATTTGCTCCTAAAAAATAGGATACTTGGAAACATTTCTTAAATTTGTTGATATAACAACTGTGTGTTTAAATTTGTGCCACAAAAATAGTGTATTTTAAGAAATGTCGAAAGTAAAATATTATTACGATTCTGAAAATTTAGCTTATCGAAAGATTAAGCCAAAAAAAGGTCGAAAATTGGGTTATTTTGCGTTGTTTTTATTGGCATCAGCTTTGTTTGGTTTTTTATGCTTTGTGTTGTTGATGAATTTTCCATATTTTGTTACTCCGAGAGATAAAATTCAGGCAACTGAAATTGAAAAAATGAAGTTAAAATATGCCATTTTAAATAAGAAAATCAATGACTTAGACGAAGTTTTGGCCAACGTTGAAGATAGAGATAATAACTTGTATAGAACGTTTTTTAACGCTTCGCCAATTGCAAATAGCGATAGAAAAAAAGGTTTTATTGATGCCGATAGATATAAAGAATTGGAAGGTTTTAATAATTCGGACTTGGTAATTAGCACTTCGAAACGTGTTGATATGATTACGAAACAATTGGCAATTCAATCGAAATCTCTAGATGAAATTTTGGGTTTGGCTAAGGCAAAAGATAAATTATTAAGTGCAATTCCGGCAATTCAACCTGTGAAAAATGAAGACTTAAGGCGAATGGCATCTGGATTTGGATTTAGAAGTGATCCGTTTACAAAGGTTAGAAAAATGCATGAAGGCATGGATTTTACGGCTCAAAGTGGTACTCCAATTTATGCAACTGGCGATGGTGTTGTAAAAAGTGCTGACAATTCGTTGTCTGGTTATGGAAATCATATAGAAATTACACACGGATTTGGTTATTTAACTTTGTATGCGCATTTAAGTAAATATAATGTTAGTACAGGACAAAGCGTGAAACGTGGCGATATTATTGGGTTTGTTGGAAGTACAGGACGAAGTGAAGCGCCACATTTACATTATGAAGTTCATAAAGATGGAACTGTGGTGAATCCGATAAATTTTTATTACGGAAACATTTCGGCTGCTGAATATGTTGCTATTGCTAAAATTGCTAATCAGGAGAATCAGTCGTTGGACTAGTGATTTGTTGTGGGTTTTGGGTTGTGAGTTTTGAGTTTTGAGTTTTGAGTTGTGAGTTTTGAATTGTTTAAGATTTGAAAATTATTTAAAAATTGATTTTTGAAGTTGATATTGATTTTTGAAGTTGAAATTGAATTTTGAAGTTGAAATTGATTTTTGAAGTTGAAATTGATTTTTGAAGTTGAAATTGATTTTTGAAGTTGAAATTGTTATTGTAAAATTATGCACATAGAATTATCTAAAGATAAATTGTATTTTAGTATTGGTGAAATTGCCGATGCGTTTGATGTTAATGCGTCCTTAATTCGTTTTTGGGATAAGGAATTTGACATCTTAAAACCTAAGAAAAATGCCAAAGGAAACAGAATGTTTACGCAAGAAGATGTAAAGAACTTGAAACTTATTTATCACTTGGTTAAAGAACGTGGTTTTACACTTGATGGTGCAAAAACTCATTTAAAAGAAGGTCAGAAAAAAACCTTAGATAAATTTGAAATTATTAGTAAACTAGAATCGGTTAGGGCACAATTATTGAGTATTAAGAATTCGATTTGAGTTAGTATTCAAATTAAAAATAAAATAAAACCTAAAAATAAAACAAATTAATTATTAACAGAATCTGAAATAAATTCAGATTAAAAAATTAGAAATTATGAGAAAATGGTTATTACCAATTGGTATATTAGTAGTTTTAGTATTGTTGGGAATGTCATCGTATAATGGACTTGTTGGTGTTCAAGCTGACACAAAAACTGCTTGGTCAAAAGTTGAAAGTTCTTATCAAAGAAGAAATGATCTTATTGGAAATTTAGTAAAAACTGTTCAAGGTGCAGCAGATTTTGAAAAAGGTACTCTAACTGCTGTTATTGAAGCTAGAGCTAAAGCAACATCTGTAACTATTGATCCAACAAATATAACACCTGAACAGTTAGCACAATTTCAACAAGCACAATCTGGACTAACTTCCTCTTTATCAAGACTATTAGTTTCTGTAGAACAATATCCTACATTAACTGCAACACAAGGATTTAGAGAATTACAATCACAAATTGAAGGCACAGAAAATAGAATTAATGTAGAAAGAGATAGATTTAATGATGCTGCAAATATTTACGATAAAAAAACTAGAAGTTTTCCTAGTGTGATTTTCGCGAAAATATTTGGTTTTGGAGAAATTGCAAGATTTAAAGCTGATGCAGGTGCAGAAAAAGCTCCAGATGTAGAATTTAATTTTGATAAAAAAGAAACTAAATAATGTCTAAAGTAGAAGATTTTTTAACTAAAGCCGAAGAAATAGAAGTAGTTGAAGCTATTCGAATGGCTGAAAAAAATACTTCTGGTGAAATTCGTATCCATTTAGAAAAAAGAACAGACATTGCTCCAATTGAAAGAGCAATGGCTGTTTTTCACGAATTAAAAATGGATGAAACACAACTTAGAAATGGTGTAATTATTTACGTTGCTGTAAAAAGTAAACAATTTGCAATTTATGGTGACAAAGGTATAAATGATAAAGTAAATAAAGACTTTTGGAATATTACCAAGGATATTATGGTTGGTCATTTTAAAAATGGTGCCAATAAACTAGCTATAGTAGAAGGAATTAATTCTACAGGTGAGCAACTCAAAAAACACTTCCCATTTGACGATAATGATATCGATGAACTTTCTAATGAAATATCAAAAGGATGAAACAGCTAGTTTTTAAAACAATAAAATTCTTTTTGATAACATTTTTATTCTTGTTTACTCAACTTGTATTATCACAAATAAAAATTCCTGAAAAACCATCTTTTATACCTCCAATAATTGATAGTACTAAAACATTATCTGAATCTGAAATTAAAATTTTATATGATAAATTAAAAGTTTATTCAGAAGGTACATCTACTGAAATTTTTGTAATGATTGTTCCAACCACTCAAGGAGAAGAAATTGCAAGATATGCAACTGAATTAGGTCAAAAATGGCAAATTGGTCAAAAAGGTAAAGACAATGGAATTATTTTTCTTATTTCGAAAAATGATAGAAAAATGACCATCCAAACTGGTTATGGAACAGAACATTTACTTACAGATGCGCTTTCTAGAAGAATTATTGAACTGGTTGTAAAACCTTCATTTAAAGAAAATCGATATTTTGAAGGAATTGATAATGGTACAAATGCCATCTTCAAAATAATGAAAGGTGAATATAAAAATGACAAGAAAAAATCAAATGAAGGTTATGGTTCTTTACTATTCTTTTTAATAATTTTTATAGTTATATTTTTTATTGCTTTTAAAAATAAAGGAGGAGGAAACTCTGGAAACAATTCTGGTGGTGGACCAAGTTTATTAGATATTATTATTTTAAGTAGTATGGGTAGAAGTTCTGGTGGAGGAAGTTTTGGTGAAGGTTTTGGAGGTTCTTCTGGCGGAGGTTTTGGAGGATTTGGTGGTGGTGGAAGTTTTGGTGGAGGTGGAGCAAGTGGAGATTGGTAGAAGATTATGGTTTATTATTTGTTAATAATAACCTTTATTTTATTTTTCAAATTAATACAATAAGAATAAAACATATTATTATAGTAACTAAAAATTTAAAACCACGTATTCCTGTTAAATATAAATCTTAACTTTTAACAATAAAAAACTCGTTTAGTTTTAAAGCTAAACGAGTTTTTAAATTTATTTTTTCTTCTTTACTTTTTTCACAACTTTAGGTTTAGTTGTTGGAGTAGTAGAAGGTTTTACAGGCATTGTGGGTTCCGAAGTTCATTTCAACGACTTAATAGCATCATTTGCGTAAGCATTTGTTGGATCTATTGCTAGCGTTTTAGTAAAATTTTCTTTAGCTTTTACTTTATCAGTATTGGCATAATTTGCTCCGATATTGTTATATGATTCCGTTAATTTAGTTTTATTTTTTTCAATTTCTTCTGGAGTTTTTAAAAGTATCAAATCAACAAATTTTTGATAATTTACAGCCATAACGTCATCTTTATCTAAAGAATTATTGATTCTAGCTTTATATAAAAACGCCTCTTGATAGGTTGGAGATGCATTTATAACATTATCCATTGCAACATCAGCTTTCTCTAAACTTATTTTATCAATAGATTTAGCATCTTTACCTCGGTTTAATAAATAAACACAAATTCCGTAATAATTATTATCTTCAAGATAATTTTTAGAGTTAGGATTACTAATTGCTATTTCAAAAATACCTGCTGCAACATCATACGATTTTTGTGTAAAATATCCTTTACCAATTTCATTCAATGCATTAGCAAGATTTGGTTCCATTTCTACTGCTTTTTTTATTTGAGCAATACCAGAATTATATAAAGTTACATCTGCAATTTTAGCATCAGCTCCAACCGATTTTTTTACAAATGCCAATCCTAAATAATAATAATCGCCAGCAATAACTTTTCCTCCTTTAGAAATATAATCGTTTAAAGCAGTAATCGCAGCTTCATTATTTCCGTTTTCGTATGCAGAATAACCTAAATAACGAAGTATTCTTGGATTTACTTTATCCAATTTTTTCATTTCATTAGCTTCAACTTCAAGCGCTTTATAATCTTTTGCAAGAATTAAAAAATCGGCATGACGCATTCTAGAAGACAAAGAATAATCTGTCAAAGACATATATTTTTCGTAAAAACCTAACGATTTTTTAATGTATTCTTCATAATTTACATTTTTATTGTTGGCCCAATAATAATGAGTTTCTGCTAATTCTCTATAAACTGGACCATAATTAGGATCAATTTTTATTACCTCATTATAAGATTCTACAGCTTTATCATATTGCTTTGCACCTTTTAACAAAACACCCAATTGCATTTTAGCTCTAATTAAAGAACTGTCAGTTTGGTAAGCACTTCTGTAGGCAGAATAAGCTTCGTTTTGGTTTTTATCTCCATAAAGTGCGTCACCAAGAGCCAATTGTACATTAGCGTCATTAGGATTAGCCAATTTTGCTTTAGTTAACACTGCAATAGCACTTTTATAATCTGGCTTATCAGCATTCATGTATGCTTTTGCAACATAAATGTACTCTTCAACATCTTTCTTTTTTACATCTTTAAGTACCATATCAAATTTTGCTTTGGCACTAGCAACATCATCTTTATTCAAATCTAATTGACCAAGTCCAATTGAATTAAATTTTCCACCATCTGGAGATGATAAACCTTTATCAAAATAAATTTTGGCTGAATCATCAACTTTTTGAGTCAAATAAATTGTACCCAATAAAAAGGTAGCTTTTCCAGAACTCTTAGTTTGAATAATACTTTTCAACATTGACTTTGCTTTGTCATACTGTTCAGCATCAATTGCTTTTTTTGCTTGATTCAAATCTTGTGCCTGACTTACTGATGCTACAGCAATCATTGCTAAACTTAAACTTTTTAATGTATTCATCGTTTTAATTTATTTCTTAATTTCTATTTGATTTCTAATAATAATATTTCTGCTTGGTTCACGTATTGGAGCTAATCCAGATTGTAATAAAATTCTTTGTCCAATTTCTCCAGCTATAAATGATGCAAATCCCATTCCTAAACCTTCGTAACCTTGACAATTGATAATATACAAAACGCGTGCCAAAGGATATTTTCTTGTTGCAATGCTCTCTTGAGAAGGATAATTATAATTTCCTTTATCGTCTTTTACATACATAACAGAAATAGTGTCAATATATTGTTTCATTTCGGGTTTAGATTGTGACAACCAGTTTAATCCAACAACTCCAATCATTCCATCATTAGTAGCAATATGTTTTAAAACTTCATCATTAGTACTAAATGAAAAAATACCATTTTTTGGTAATTCTTTTACGCCTGCTAATTCGCAAATTAAACGAACAGAACTAGAATTTGGATTGTCAAAAACCAATCCTTTTATGGTGTTTTTTTGTCCTTTTACAAAGTTTATAACGTCAACTAATGCAATTAAAGTATCGTTTGTAGATTTTTTTTTAATAAATGTTAAGGCATCAATAGCGAAAGGAGTTACTACAGGATTTATTTTCTTTTGCTTAAAAAAAGCCAATTCATTTTTATTTAATTTTCTCGATAAAACAATAATATCTGCTTCGCCTTTAGATAATGATAAAATACTTTCTTTTTCTGATCTAGCAATCAAATTAATTTTTGCTTTATAATGCGCTTCAAAAACTGTTTTAAAATCTTCTATAATTGGCACCAAAGTTTCATCAACTAGTAAATTAGTTTTACCAGAAATTATAGTTTCGGCATCATTTTGATCTTTTACTGTTTTATTGCAGGCAAAGAAAGTAAAAATCAGAATAAAAGAAACAATAAATATCGATTTTATGTGACTACTCTTCATCATTATTTGTTTTTAATAATCTTAGAAATCGTATAAAAGCATAAACTATTAATAAAATACCTAAAGCAATTCTGTATAGTAATGGCATTTTATAGGGTAACTTTTCCCAGAAAATAATTGCCAGTCCAAATGTTAAATAAATCAAAAAAAACAAAATTCCTATAAACAGAAGAAATCGCTCTTTAAGCGATTTCTTCTTGAAGTTTTCAATTAAATTTGAAAGCATTATTCTTCTGGAGTTTGTATTGTAATAGGAATTACATAGGAACATCTTACTTTTTTACCATTTTGTTCTGCTGGAGTCCAACGTGGCGATTTTCTAAGTACTCTTTCTGCTTCTTGCTTTGTACCAAAACCAATATCTTTTAATACTTTAATATCTGTTAAGGTTCCATCTTTTTCTACTACGAAAGAAACAGTAACTCTTCCATTTAAACCTGGTTCATCTGGTGGTGTAAATGTATTTTTCACAAAATTATAAAACTTTGCAATTCCACCAGGAAACTCTGGTTTTACTTCAAGTCCAGCAGAATTATAAATTTTATTATCATCTTCCACAACTTCTTGTTGTTTTGGTCCATCATCAATTGGTCCTGGTTGTAAATCGGCATTTTCATCTCCTTCTATATCTTTTTTACCAAGATTTTGATCTTTTATTTCTTCAATTTTTTTTATTTCTTCCACCACATCATCTGTCTTAGCCACAACTGGCTTCACAAATTTTACAACGTCTTGTTTTGGTGGTGGTGGTGGCGGTGGTTTTAAATCTTCTTTAGGTTTTTCTTCTTTTGGTGGCAATTTAACTGTAGTAACTTTTTGGTTTATTGTTAGATCATCTGAAGAATCTGGTATTAAACTGAGCAATAATGGAGTTGCAACTGCTAAAGAAAAAATAAAAGCACCGATTATGAAAGCACGCACATTAGTTTTAGTATTTTTTTTACGTAAATCGTATGCACCATAACTTTTATTTCGTCCTTCAAAAACAAGCTCTAACCATTTACTATTTAATAAATCTAGTTTCATTTTTATGTGTTTTATTAAATTATTTAGTAATATCTGCTATTAATGTTTTTTCTTCTGGAGAAAAATCATTTACAATTGCATAAGTATCTACTTTTGAAATTACCATTTCATCAAGTATATCAACTAAATTTCTATAGTTAGATTTAGATGTAGGTTTTATAATAACTATTAAACCTTTTTTTAAATTACCTGTTACTTGAGGTACAGATTGTACTCTATCTAGTAATATTTTTCTAATTCCATCTTTTCCGTAACTTGTATTTTGAGGTTTCCCATTAGCTTCTGGAGCTTCAAGTAAACCATGATACCATTTAATGGCATTATTTTTACCCAAAATTACCGTTACAGTCCTTCTTTGGTCAGTTTTTACAGGTGGAATCGGATCATCTATATCATCTTTAGCAGGTAAACCCAAAGGCATAGATTGTGGCTTTGATAACGATGTAGTCAACATAAAGAAAGTAATCAACAAGAATGCCAAATCTACCATTGCAGTTAAATCTACAGTAGAATTTTGTTTTTTACTTCTTACTTTGCCACCGCCTTTTTTACCACCGCCATCGTCGGTATTTAATTGAGCCATTTTATTATTTTTTTATAAAATTAAATAATTTAGATATTAATTTTTAGGTCTGGCTCTTAAACCAGTAACCAAACTAAAATTATTAATATCTTGATCTTGTAAAATATCCATAATTTTTCTTATTTGTGGATATTCTTGTTGAGCGTCACCTTTAATTGCAAAATTCAACTGACCTCTTTTGTCAATTAAATCCATATCTGCATTAGCTTGACGTACTGTGTAAATCCAATCTTTCAATTGATTGTTTAATGAATCAAGAGGAATTCCTGCTTGAACACCAGTTTTATTTCTATCTGCACTTTTCATTTTTATAACACTGCTTAAATCCTGCATTGGAGCACCAAACTCTTCAATAAGCGCAAACTGAGCTGATTCTTCTGGAGAAAACTTTATACCATATTTATCTTCCATAAGTTTAAGTGTACTAGCACGAATATCTCTGTCTTTGATACCCATAAACACTTTATTTTTATCTGCATCTTTACCAACAGTTAATGTTATTAAACCAGTTTCTGGCAATTTAGTTTGTACTGTTGATGCTGGAGTTACTACTGGCAATGCCTCTGGCTGTTTGGCAGTAGCTGTTAAAATGAAGAAAGTAAGCAAAAGAAAAGCCACATCACACATTGCTGTCATGTCTATTGATGCTGCATTTTTTCTAGTTTTTATTTTTGCCATCTTTTTTTAATTAATTATTTTGATTATAAAATTATAAATCAAAAAAATATTATTTTAAACTTCCTCTTAAACGTCTGTAAGTATTTACAATTGTAGTTCCAGCTTCGTCAATAGAATACGTTAATGTATCAATTTTAGAAGTAAAGAAATTATACATTACAATTGCTAATGCAGAAGTTGCAATACCAGTTGCTGTATTAATAAGTGCTTCAGAAATACCAGTTGCTAGTGCAGCTTGATCTGGAGTTCCTGCACTTGCAAGAGCACCAAACGCTTTAATCATACCAGAAACCGTTCCTAATAATCCACCTAAAGTTCCTAGTGAAACTAAAGTTGATAAAATAGTCATGTGTTTTTCTAACATTGGCATTTCTAATGTTGTAGCTTCTTCAATTTCTTTGTGAATCATTTCTGATGCTTCTTCACTATTAAATCCTTCTTTTTTAACATCTTGATATTTAACTAATGCCGATTTTATAGCATTTGCTACAGAACCTTGTTGTTTGTCGCAAGCATCAATTGCATCTTCCATGTTTCCAGAAGAAATGTGAGACTGTACTTTTTTCATAAAAGTATCTAAATTTCCTTTTCCGCCTGCTTTTGAAATAACTAAAAATCTTTCTAAAGAAAATACTATTACCATTAATAACATTCCTAATAATATTGGAACAATAAATCCACCTCTGTAAACCATACCAAGTGTATTCAAAGGATGACCTTTATCGATATCGCCACCTTCAAAGTTTGAAGCTGCTCCCATAAGAAACTTCCAAACAAGAGTTCCAACTAAAATACATGCAACAATGATAATTCCGGTAACCATTCCTCCACCGTTTGATCCATTTTCTTTTTTAACGTTTGCCATTTTTCTAAAATTTAATAGTTTTTAATAATTTATACTAGTTAGGTTTTTAATAAACTTGAATAGAGCAAATTTAATTTTTTACTTCAAATAAAAAAACTTTTTTTACTTTTTATAACATTCACTTAACTCAAAATTACAGATGTGTAAACAAAAGACGTGATTAGTAATAATTTAGCATAAAAATTGAATTTATTTTTACTTTAAAAAAAATATACTTGTAAGGTAATAACGTTGTTTTTAATATAATGTTATATACAATTGTTAAAATTTTAAACTAATGTACAATTTTAATTAACAAAGTTGTTGATTTAAATTAAAATAATATTCAAAAATACTATCTTGCGTTTGTTATAAATTACAATCCAATCAAATTTTATGAGCAATAAAGAAAATTTTATACAATATATTAATGAAGGTTATACTTCTAAAGGTGAAAGTATTCTTCTTGGCGCAGCAATGCTAGATGGAGAACCAATTAGTGAAACTGCTGTAAAAATTCCATTAAAAACATTAAACCGTCACGGATTAATTGCTGGTGCAACTGGAACTGGAAAAACCAAAACCATTCAAGTAGTATCTGAACAATTATCATCTTTTGGAATTCCTGTTTTAATGATGGATATAAAAGGTGATTTTTCTGGAATTGCAAAAGAAGGTGAAGAAAAAGCGTTTATTACAGAACGTCATGCAAAAATTAATATTCCATATAAAACAGCAGCATTTCCTGTAGAATTGATGACTTTATCTGATCAAAATGGTGTTCGATTACGAGCTACAATATCTGAATTTGGCCCTGTTTTATTCTCAAGAATACTAAATTTAAACGATACGCAATCTGGAGTTGTTTCTGTAATTTTTAAATATTGTGACGATAAAAAAATGCCTCTTTTAGATTTAAAAGACATTAAAAAAGTCCTTAATTATATAACCGAAGAAGGAAAAGACGAAATATCTGAAGAATATGGAAAAATTTCGACCGCAACAACTGGAACAATTCTGAGAAAAATTATTGAACTGGAACAACAAGGTGGCGATATCTTTTTTGGAGAAAAATCATTTGAAATTGATGATTTACTTCGCATAGATGAAAACGGAAAAGGATACATTAATATAATACGTTTAACCGACATTCAAGATAAACCAAAACTATTCTCGACTTTTATGTTGAGTTTGCTGGCAGAAATTTATCAGCAAATGCCTGAAAAAGGAGATGTTGAACAACCAGAATTAGTCCTATTTATTGACGAAGCACATTTAATTTTTGACGAAGCAAGTAAAGCATTATTGGATCAAATTGAAACTATTATAAAACTAATTCGTTCTAAAGGTATTGGTGTTTACTTTGTAACTCAAAACCCTATGGATATTCCTAAAGGCGTTTTGGCACAATTGGGATTGAAAATTCAACATGCATTGAGAGCTTTTACAGCAAATGACAGGCAAGCAATTAATCAAACTGCCGATAATTATCCAACATCTGACTATTATAAAACCGAAGAAGTTTTAACTTCACTTGGAATTGGAGAAGCATTGGTTACAGCATTAAACGAAAAAGGAATTCCAACGCCATTAGCAGCAACAATGCTTCGTGCGCCAATGAGTAGAATGGATATTTTAAATGACAGCGAAATTTCTGATATAAATATTAAATCAAAATTAGTAAAAAAATATCAAGAAGAAATTGACAGAGAAAGTGCTTATGAAATTTTAACTAAAAAAATTGAAGAAGCTACAATTCAAGCGCAAGAACAAGAAGAAGAACAACCTAGAAAAAGCAACGAACCAAGTACAGCCGAAGTTATTGGAAAATCTGTTACTAAAGTTGTCACTAGTGCTAGTTTTATTCGTGGGGTTTTTGGGGTTTTGATGAAGATATTTAAGAAATAGATTTTCGCCACCAAGTCACTAAGACACTAAGATTCTATAAATAAAAAGTTTGAAACTTATAATCTTAATTACATAGTATCTTAGCAAATTAAAAAATAAAATTAAAATTTTGCGCCTTCGCGCCTTTGCGGCAAATGAAAAAATACCTAATACAAAAAACACCTTTCGTAGTTCCAACAACTGATGGAAAATTAATTGAGGAACATCACGGAATTCCGACCACAGGAAATAAAAATATTTCTATTGCTCATATGATTGCGCCACCAAAATGGAGTGAACCATTTCAAACACCAGAGTTTGAAGAATACACTTATATTATTTCTGGGAAAAAGCAATTTATAATTGAGGATGAAGTTATAATTCTAGAAACTGGACAATCTATTAAAATTGAAGCCAATACTAGAGTTCAATATTCTAATCCGTTTGATGAACCTTGCGAATATATTGCTATTTGTACACCAGCTTTTGATTTTGAGAAAGTACATAGAGAAAATAATTAAATTTCAACTTTAAAAATCAACTTCAAAAATCAACTTCAAAAATCAACATCAAAAATCAACTTTAAAAATCAACTTCAAAAATCAACTTCAAAAATCAACTTCAAAAATCAACTTCAAAAATCAACTTCAAAAATCAACT
>NZ_JAYUPK010000124.1:0-5737 GCF_043760115.1 Flavobacterium sp. | reverse complement strand
TTAAAATTAATATTGCTCATTTTTATTTGGAAAATCACTCGATTTCACGTCAGCTACATAATTCCCGATAGCTTTGGTCATTTGTTCATACAAATCTAAATAGCGTCTCAAAAAACGTGGACTAAATTCATTATTCATTCCCAACATATCGTGAATTACAAGAACTTGACCGTCAACACCACCACCAGCGCCAATTCCAATTACAGGTATAGAAATACTTTTGGCAACTTTTTCAGCTAAATGTGCTGGAATTTTTTCTAAAACTAAGGCAAAACATCCTAATTTTTCAAGTAATTTGGCATCATCAATTAATTTCTCTGCTTCTTCATCTTCTTTTGCTCTTACTGTATAAGTTCCAAATTTATAGATGGATTGTGGCGTTAAACCCAAATGTCCCATTACAGGAATTCCAGCGTTTAATATTTTTTTTATAGAATCTTTAATTTCTCTTCCACCTTCAAGTTTTACAGCGTGTCCGCCACTTTCTTTCATAATTCTAATAGACGAACGCAATGCTTCTTTAGAGTCAGATTGGTAACTTCCAAAAGGTAAATCTACCACAACCAAAGCACGTTCTATTGCTCTAACAACTCCAGATGCGTGATAAATCATTTGATCTAGTGTAATTGGTAATGTAGTTTCGTGTCCAGCCATAACATTACTAGCAGAATCGCCAACTAATATTACGTCAACTCCAGCTGTATCTACAATTTTTGCCATTGTAAAATCGTAAGCTGTTAGCATTGAAATTTTTTCGCCATTGGCTTTCATTTCAATTAATGATTTTGTTGTAATTCTTTTGTAATCTTTTTTGGCTACTGACATTTGTATAATTTTAAAATTTCAATTGATACTAGTTTAACAATTGTTAATTAAGGTGTAAAAGTACTAAAATCGATTTGTTTTAAATGAAGTCGTTTAAACTTTTTTCAATTGGTTAAAAATTATCTTCTTGTCTCATATTTCACATTTTTTTTATTCCGTAACGATATTATGCAATAAAAAAAATCTAAAATCTGAAACAAAAATCTTAACTTTTTACTTCAATTAAAAAAGCTTAAATGACTTCCAAAAAAAAATGGACTTGAAATAAATCAAATCCACAAAAAAAATAATAATAGTAGGTTAAAACTATTTTTTTAAATCTTTAAATTCTACATCCATTGCAAATGCCGAATTCGTTTTTTCAACAACCAGTTCTTTTACTAAATTAAAACTAGCAGTTTTTTTATAATTTAATGATGATGTTCCAAGTGTAACTGTATAATTTCCTGCATCGGCAATCCATCCATTTCTTGATGATACAAACGAAGCTAAATCTTTTGGGTCCAAAGTTAATATAATTTTTTCACTTTCATTTGGTTGTAATAATTTGGTTTTTGCAAATGCTTTTAACTCTGAATTTGGTTTATCAATACTTTTATTTGGAGCTGACAAATACAATTGAACTACTTCTTTTCCAGCTACTTTACTAGTATTTTTTACAGAAATTGTTACAGTAATTTTATTTGTAAAAGTTTTAGAACTTAATTTTGCATCCGAAAATTCAAAATTGCTATAAGACAATCCATATCCAAATTCGTAAGATGGTTTTACTTTAAAACTATTAAAATATCTGTATCCAACATAAATTCCTTCTTCATAATTTACATCTGTCGGATTTTCTGCAGGAGTTCCAACCCAATTTTTAGTTGCAATTGCATCACTATAATTTACAGGAAATGTCATAGTTAATTTTCCTGACGGATTTGTTTTTCCAGATAAAACATCGGCTACAGAATTTCCTGCTTCTTGTCCTGGTTGCCAAGGTAAAATAATGGCATCAACTTTATCTTTCCAACTTGCGGTTTCAATTACACCACCAATATTTAAAATTACTATTACTTTTTTTCCTTTTGCGTGAAAAGCATCTGAAATAGCATTTATTAAAGTGATTTCATCATTTGCTAAATTAAAATCTTCATCAATTTTTCTATCATCGCTTTCACCAGCATTTCTGCCTATTGTTAAAATTGCAATTTCTGCTGAATTCGCTTTACTTTCAATCATTTCTTTAGTTAAAACCAATTCAGAAATTCGTTTTGGAGTTACTAATAATCCACCATTTTTTTCACGACGTTCCAGTTCTTTAGCTTTTTCAGCAACTGCATAAGGTTTGTATAAATTTTCCAATTCAGAATCTATTTTAAATCCTGCATTATTTAAACCATCAAGTAATGAAATTGTGTATGCTTCATTTACATCGCCACTTCCAGTTCCACCAGAAATAAAATCGTAAGATGTAACTCCAAACAATGCAATTGAAGATAACTTCGTAGTTATTGGTAATGTGTTAGAATTATTTTTTAACAATATTGTTCCTTCTGCTGCAACTTGTCTAGTAACGGTAGCGTTTTCTTTTAAATTTGGAGCATCAGAATACTGATAATTATTCATCGAAGGCGACTTAAAAACCAATTCTAATATTCTAGTTAAGTTTTTATTTACAGCAGCATTTGACAATTTTCCATTTTTTAAATTTTCTAAAATTGCCGCTTTTTGCGATGCTGTTCCAGGCATTAATAAATCGTTTCCTGATGATAATTGTGCTGTTACATTACTTACAACATCTAAACCAAAAGGTGGTTTTTTTCCGTCATATCCGCCAAACCAATCGCTCATTACCAATCCTTTAAATTTCCATTCTTTTCTTAAAACTGTAGTTAGTAAATCGTTATATTGAGAAGTATATGTTCCGTTTATTAAATTATAAGATGACATTATTGTCCATGGTTTTGCTTCTTTTACAGTAATTTCAAATCCTTTTAAATAAATTTCTCTCATTGCTCGTTCACTTACATGAACATTTACTCCCATTCTGTTGCGTTCTTGGTTGTTGGCAGCAAAATGTTTAATAGAAACTCCAACACCATTAGACTGAATTCCGTTTACAATTGATGCCGCAATTTTTCCTGTAAGTAATGGATCTTCACTATAATATTCAAAGTTTCTTCCACACAATGGGTTTCTATGTATGTTCATTCCTGGTCCAAGTAAAACATCAACGCCATACTCTTTTACTTCATTTCCCATTGCTTTTCCAACCTCATAAATAAGTTTTTCGTTCCAAGTAGAAGCTAAAGATGTTCCAACAGGAAAAGCAGTTCCATAATATTTTTTAGTATCGTTAATTCTAGTAGGATTAATTCGCAATCCTGCTGGACCATCAGAAACTATAACACTTTTTATTCCTAATCTTTTTATTTCAAAAGTTGCTCCTGCAGCGCCAGGAACTTTTCCTTGGTAACCTTCGGTTGTAAATTTTAATTTTTCTACATCAAATCCAGGCATTCCAATACCAATTAATAAACTTGCTTTTTCATCATCGGTCATTTTACTAATTAAATCTTGAATTCTGTCACTTATTGGCAATCGATAATCTTCATATTTATCTAATTTTCCATTTGAATTTAAATCAGAAAAGGTAAATCCATCAACAGTAATAGTTTGTATTTCGTCTGTTTTGTTTTTCCAAGAAACACTTGAAAAAAGTAGTATAGAACAAAGCAATGTTGTTGATAAATTTTTAAAAGAATTATTTTTCATCTGATTAGTTAAATTGATTTCATTGCTTCATTATGAAGCAATATTATATATTATTTTTTATATTTACAATAAAAAGAAATTAAAAATTAAAATTGTTGTAGTTAAAATTTACATTAAGTGAAGAAATGTATATATTAGCAATGAAAATAGAGCAATGGAGTTTAAAAAAATACTTGAAGAAAAGTCAGAAGAATCTTGGAAAATCTATATTCCCAATTTATCTATAGATTGTGTGGTTTTTGGATACAATGATGCAACTTTAAAAGTATTAGTAACCAAAATAAAAAATCAAAAACTTATTGGTCTTCCTGGTGGATACGTTTTAAAAACTGAAAATTTATTTGATGCTGCAAAAAGAATATTATTTGAAAGAACTGGAGCAGAAAATATTTATTTACAACAGTTTAAGGTTTTTGGAGATTTAAATAGATCAGAAGATTTTTTTAAGAACTTTGATGATAATATTTGGAACAAACAGCGATTTATTTCTGTAGGACATTATGCTTTAGTAGATTACACGAAAGTAAATTTAGTTATTGATGATATTTCTGATGCTTGCGAATGGAAATCTATCACCGAACTTTCAGAATTTATGATGGATCACAAAATTATTTTTGATGAAGCTTTGCAAACATTACAAAAACAATTAAATCATAAACCTATAGGATACAATTTATTACCAGAAAAGTTTACCATGCCAGAACTTCAAAAGTTATATGAAATTATTTTGGAAAAAAAATTAAATCGTGGTAATTTCTACAGAAAAATATTGCGTTATGATATTCTAGAAAAACTATACGAAAGTAGAAAAGGTGGCGCACACAAAGCTCCAGATTTATATAAATTTGATTTGATAAAGTATCAATTAGCTTTAAAAAACGGCTTTAATGAAGGTTGGTAATTTTTAAAACACAAAACATGAAAGTATATTTATTATTTTTTTTATTTTATTTTTCAAGTAATTGTTTGGCTCAAAGTTCTAATAATACTGATGAAGTTAAACAAACTATCGAAAATTTTTTCGTTGCATTTCACGCTAAAGACACTTTGAAATTAAAAACTATTTGTTCAGATAAAATGATTTTGCAATCGGTTGCAGAAAATTCTACAGGTTCAAAATTAATATATGAGTCTGTTTCTAAATTTTATAAATCTATCGCAACAATTCCAACAACTATGACTTTTCTAGAAAAAATTCTAAATTTTTCAATTCAAGTTGATGGAGCAATGGCAAATGTATGGACGCCTTACGAATTTTATAATAATGGAAAACTTAGTCACAAAGGAGTAAATTCTTTTACTTTATTTAAAGAAAATGATTATAGGAAAATTATTTATTGTATTGATACCAGAAGGAAGTAAATAATTTAGATTTGCATTCTGATTTTATTATAAAAAGAAAAACATCTTATCCAATAAAATAAAGATAAATTATAGACAAAGTAGCATGTTTTTTACTTTTTAATATGTTAATTACTTATGATAAATAGTATAAAAAGATTAATTAGTTCCGCTTTATTAGTTTTAGTATATACAATTTCAAACGCACAAGAAGTTGCAAAAGAGAAAAATCCATATACGTTTTCTGGTTATATAGAAACCTATTTTAGTTACGATTTTAACGAACCTGAAAATCATGTTCGTCCAGGATTTATTTTTAGTCACAACAAACACAACGAGTTGAACTTAAATTTGGGTTTGGCAAAAATGAATTATACGAAAGATAATGTGCATGGAAATTTGGCTATAATGGCAGGAACTTATGCCGAATATAATTTAGCTTTAGAGCAAGATTTGTTAAAAAATATATTTGAAGCCAATGTTGGTGTTAAAATTTCTTCAAAGTATAATTTGTGGGTTGATGCAGGAATTATGCCTTCGCATATAGGTTTTGAAAGCGCAATTGCTAAAGATTGTCCAACTTTAACGAGAAGTATTTTGGCAGATAGTTCTCCATATTATGAAGCTGGAGTAAAAATTGGCTACACTTCATCATCAGAAAAATGGTATTTGGCAGCTATGTATTTAAACTGTTGGCAACGAATTCAGAAAATTGATGGCAATCAAACGCCAGCTTTTGGAACCCAAATTACTTTTAAATCAAGTGCAAAAACAACTTTAAATTGGTCCACTTATGCTGGAAATGAGCAAC
>NZ_JAYUPK010000123.1:0-5765 GCF_043760115.1 Flavobacterium sp. | reverse complement strand
AAATCTTCGATTTTTATTAATTTTTTACCACAAATTACACGAATTATATTGTTATAATTATTTCACTAATTTTTAAAATCTTCGATTATTATTAATTTTTTACCACAAATTACATTAATTTCCACAAATTATCTTGTTGTAATTATTTCACTAATTTTTAAAATTTTCGATTTTTATTAATTTTTACCACAAATTACACAAATTTCCACAAATTATCTTGTTGTAGTTATTTC
The DNA here is from genome assembly GCF_043760115.1 of Flavobacterium sp. Lineage (GTDB taxonomy): Bacteria > Bacteroidota > Bacteroidia > Flavobacteriales > Flavobacteriaceae > Flavobacterium. The sequence continues at coordinate 5,532 of NZ_JAYUPK010000123.1, read as the reverse complement.
ACTAATTTTTAAAATCTTCAATTTTTATTATTACTTAAAAACTGCTATTAACAATTCAATAATAATTGATTACTCATAACTGATAACTGACAACTGATAACTGACAACTGACAACTGCTCACTTTTCCTCATTAAACAAATTCATCTTTTTAACCCATTTTGTTTTTCGTTCTAAAAAGAATAAATCTATAAATAACAGGAAAAACGCAAATCCTAAAAACCATTGAAATTGCGATTTAAAATCGGCCATTTGTGAACTTTCGAATTCTGATTTCTGTGTTTTATCTAATAACTTTTTTATGCTTTCGGTAACTTGTTTAGTGTTGTTTCCGTCAATGTAAATTCCGCCAGAACTTTTGGCAATTTTTTCTAAAATTTCTTGACTTCTTTTGGTTACAACCACATTTCCTTCTTGATCTTTTTGAAATTCGCCATTTTGCCCAAGACTTTTTAACGGAATTGTTCCGCCTTTTTCAGTTCCAACTCCAATTGTTACAATTTTTATACCACTACTTTTTGCGTCTTCTGATGCAGCAATAGCTTCGTCAGAATGATCTTCTCCATCAGAAATTATTACTAATACTTTACTGGTTTTTTCTTTTTTTACAAAGTATTTTTCTGATGCTAAATTTATTGCTTCATCAATCATTGTGCCTTGCGATGAAATCATTGTTGGATTCATAGATTGCAAAAACATTTTAGAAACACTATAATCTGATGTCATTGGTACAACTGGAAATGCGCTTCCAGAATAGGCAATTATTCCAATTTTATCGCTTCCCATTTGGTTTATTAATTGGGATACTAGTTGTTTACTTTTTTCTAATCTGTTTGGTGCAACGTCTTCTGCAAGCATACTTTTAGAAACATCAATGGCAAAAACAATATCAATTCCTTGACGTTTTACAGTTTCTATTTTGGTTCCCATTTTGGGATTTACTAATGCAATTATTAGAAAAATTATCGCCAAAAGCAACACAGAAATTTTTAAAACTGGTTTAAAAACTGATTTCTCTGGACTTAATTTTTGTAACAAACTTAAATCGCCAAATTCTTTTTGTTTTTTCTTTTTCCAAACTTGAACGTATAGAAAAACCAAGACCAAAATTGGAATGATAATCAATAAATAGAAATATCCTTTTTCTTCTAATTCGTACATTTTATTCTTTTTTTGTCATTCTGAAGAAAGAAGAATCTCATCAATAGTATGAGATTTTTTCCTTAGTAAGATTACAAGTTTGAGTTATATAAAACTTTTAAAAATAGTATTTCGTAATAAAATTTCTATCAATAATAACAATCCAGCAATCCATACAAATGGGCGGAATTTTTCGTCAAAATCATAATATTTTAATTCTTCTATTTCTGTAGTTTCTAGTTTGTTAATTTCGTTGTAAATACCTTCTAATTTGCTATTACTTGTTGCTCTAAAATATTTTCCGCCAGAATTGGTAGCGATATTTTTCATCAATTGTTCATCAATTTCTACCTTCCTCATTTCATAAATGTAACTACCATCCGATGCAAAAGCTTTGGGAAATTCCGCCATTCCGTTACTTCCAATTCCTACTGTGTATACTTTTATTCCAAATTCTTTTGCAATTTGAGAAGCAGTCTCGGGTTCAATAAATCCGGCATTATTTACACCATCGGTCAATAAAATTATAACTTTGCTTTTAGCTTTACTATCTTTTAATCGGTTTACCGCAGTTGATAAACCCATTCCAATTGCTGTTCCGTCTTGAATTACATTGTCAAATTTTATATCTTTTATTGCTTCTTGTACAATGGCTTTGTCACTTGTAACCGGTGTTTTTGTATAAGCTTCGCCAGCATAAAATACAATTCCTATTCTGTCGTTTGGACGATTTTCAACAAATTTTGTAGCAACTTCTTTCAAAGCTTCCATTCGGTTTGGCTTTAAATCTTTAGCCAACATACTACTAGAAAGGTCAATTGCCATTACAATATCTACACCTTTTGTGGTTTTGGTATCGCTACTCACATCAACAGTTCTTGGTCGTGCCAATGCAATTATTAACGAACACAATGCTAGTAATCGTAACACAAAAAGATACGGTTTTAGTTTTACTAGAAGCGATTTCGAATTTTTAAATCCTTTTACAGAACTTATTTTTAACGTTGCCGTTTGTTCTTTTCGTTTCCAAAAAAGCCAAGCTGTTGCAACCGGAATTAACAGTAACAACCAAAAGAATTCTGGATTTAAAAAGCTTACTTTTTCCATTATTCTTGTGCGTTTTTAAGTTCAATTGAATTCAAAATTCTACCTGCAATTTCTGCACCAAATTTATCACCTTCTTTATAAGCAATTGTTATTTGTTGAATGCCACCATCTTGTTTAAAAAACAGCATTTCATAATATAATTTTTTGCTTTCACTTTGTTTTTTATCAATCATAATCAATGTTCCAAAAGCTTTTTTACCTTCAACACCTTGATTGGTTTTAAAATCTTCTTGTTTAAAAATAATATTTGATGCGCCTTGAGATTCCATAATTTTTGAACTTTCTTCTGCTAAATCATCTAATTTAACATCGGTTGGTTTTTTAAATTTTTTAGTCGCAATAGAAACATAAAAATCGGATGATAAGGTTCCATAATCAAACAATTGCATTTCTTTAATTAATGCCATTGCATTTTTAGGAAGCGTTTTTTCAGCATCCATTCTTTTTAAAATTTCTGGTGTTTCTATGTAAATTCCAGGATTTCCATATTCGCTAAACAACCATTCTTTTTCTACTAATTCTTTGGTAGGATTTCCTAAAACGAAATCTTTTACATAGTCAAATCCTTTGGCAGCAATTGTAAATAATATACTAAAAACAATTACTATCAATCCAATTAAAACTGCAGCTTTAATTCTTCTTACTTTACGTTCAAGGTACTTTTTTGCAATCGATTTTTGTTTTTGTTCCTCGTTCCAAATTTCAAGTTCGTCTGTTTCTTCAACTATTTGCGGTACTGCATCGTGAATTTTTACAACTGCATTCGTTATTCGTTTTTTGTCTTCTTCAATTTCAAAATCTAACGGTTTTACTTTTGCAAATTTTACTAAATCGGCTTGTTTTAAAACTTTTTCTAAATTTTTTAATGTTTCAGCATTCAACTTCATTTTCTTTTGTGAAGCCACTTTTTTTAAACTAAAAATAAGTTCAGATGTTGTGCTTTCCATTGCTGGAATTTGAATTTCTTCTTCTATATAAGTTCTAACAATATCTGTTAATTGAGAATAATATTCTTTTACTTCACCATTTTGCCACAATTCTTTTTTTTCTAACGATTGTAACAATGAAGTTGCCTTTTCTATTGGCGTTTTATATACAATTTCTAGCTCTTTTTTTGGTCTGTTTTTGTATTTTTTATACAACCAAAATACTAGTATTAATAATGCAAGAAGAATAATTATTGTAATAATATACTTCCAATAATTGGTTTCAATTTTTACTTTTTCGATGGTTTTTATGTCGAACATTTTCTGTTTTAAAGTATCGACTTTTACATTAGAAACTTCAATGTTTATGCTGTCTGAAAATACTTTTTTTCCGTTTATTAAAACAGGAATTTTTGGAATTACATAGTTTCCAGAATCAAACTGTGTAAGACCATATTTTTTAACTAGTTCATAAGTATCGCTATTTTTTATTGTATCAATTCTGTACGATTCTATAACTTCTAAAGCACCGAAATTTTTATCTTTAGGAAATACAACTTTGTCTTTACTAGAAACAGTCGCTTTTAGAGTAAGTTTAAATTCTGCGCCAATTTTATTTCTAGTTTTGTCAACAGAAACAGTTACTTTTTGAGCAAAAAGTGATGATGAAATAAGGAAGAATAGTATATATAATTTGAAGTTCATTTGATTTTTGATTGAAGATTAACGATTTTTGATTTCAGATTTCTTCAAAACTTAATATAATTTATTTTCATGATTTTTGATTGAAGATTAATGATTTTTGATTTCAGATTTCTTCAATATTGAGGATAATTTTATTTTTATTTTAGATTGCTTTTTGCTGTTTTAATACTTGCAACAAAAATTGAGATTAACTCATTTACCTCTTTTTTTGTTTCAATTAATCTTTCTAAATCATTACTTAAACTTGTTTTTTCAATAATTTTTAAACAAACAAAACTCTCTCTTAATTCTTTAAGACAAATTCCCATTTTGTGAATAAAATCTTTTATACTTTCAGCACTTTGAGCTTCACCATAGTTTAAAGCTGGTGAAGTTCCTGAACGAATAATTTGACCTGCAAGATGATTTCCAGCATAATTTTTTTCAAATTTACTTGCAATAATAATTATAGCTGCCGCAAAATCTATTAATCTATCTTCTAATTCTTGTTTGTTCATTGGTTTATAGTTTTTTATTAATTCAAATTTTCATTGTTGATTAACGTCCCGATAGCTATCGGGATTGATTTCATATTTAATTTTTCAGTAGTGATTAATTTATAACTCTGTAATTAAATTATTCCTTATGCTTTTCTTATTTTATATTTAATTATAAATCTTTACATCATTTATTTTAAAAAATCTGCAATCAAAAATCGTTAATCATCAATCTTAAATCATTATCGCGATTTAAAATATCCTAATAATTTGGTTACATAACTTTCGTCAACTCTTGTGTTTATTGTTCCCGAACCACATTTAGAAAACAATTCTTTAAATTGAATTACTTTTTCACTATAATGTTTTTCATAATTTATTCTTGCGGTTTTAGATGTTGTATCAACTACTAAAATTTCACCACTTTCGGCATCTTCCATTTCTACAATTCCAATATTTGGCATTTTTTCTTCACGAATATCATATACTCTAACACCAGTAATATCGTGTTTTTTGCTAGCAATTTTTAGTGTTTTCTCGTAATCATCTTCTACAATAAAATCTGAAATAAGAAATACAATAGCTTTCTTTTTTTGAGTTCCAGATAAAAATTTTAGTGCTTGTGATAAATCAGTTTTATTACTTTTTGGTTTAAATTCTATTAATTCGCGAATAATTCTAAGTACGTGCGATTTTCCTTTTTTGGGCGGAATGTACAATTCAATTGCATCAGAAAATAAAATTAATCCAATATTATCATTATTTTGAGTTGCCGAAAACGCCATTGTTGCAGCAATTTCTGTTACAATTTCGCTTTTTAATTGATTTTTAGTTCCAAAACTTTCCGAGCCAGAAATATCAACCATCAACATCATTGTTAGTTCTCTTTCTTCTTCAAAAACTTTTACATGCGCTTCATTATATCGCGCAGTTACATTCCAATCTATGGCGCGAATATCATCACCATACTGGTATTGACGCACTTCAGAAAACGTCATTCCTCTTCCTTTAAAAGACGTATGATATTCGCCCGAAAAGATATGATCACTCAATCTTCGGGTTTTGATTTCTATTTTTCGTACTTTTTTTAAAAGCTCTTTTGTTTCCATTGTATGTGGTTGTCTGTTGTCTGTTGTCTGTTGTTGGAAAAACCATCAACTATCAACAAAAAACTATCAAC
>NZ_JAYUPK010000122.1:0-5776 GCF_043760115.1 Flavobacterium sp. | reverse complement strand
AATTGCTGCAATATTATAGGTTATAGTGTAAATTCCGGCTGTACTTGCTGCTAAATTTATTTCGCCTGTTGTATTTGAAACAAAAACTAAACCAGATGTTGATGTAAATGTTCCGCCACTTGAAAATCCAGCATTTAAAATCGGACTTGGATTTGGAATACTATTTTTACAAACTGGTGTTGTGTAAGAAAATCCTGTTATTGGAATAATTATCGGGTTAATTGTTATTTGAGCATTTGATGTTGCATTTGTAGTAAAACAATTTGTACCATTTGCAACAATAGAATAAGTAACGGTATAGGTTCCTGCTGGAGATGTTAAATCAATTACTCCATTGCTAGGATTTAAAATTAGCCCAGATGGTAAAGAAGTAAAAATTCCACCTAGTGTAAATCCAATTCCTAAATTTGGATTATAATTAGTTGAAGTCAAAGTTCTACAAACTGGACTTGTATATGTAAAATTCGAAACAGGAATAACTTCTGGTATAATGGTAATTGTTGCTGTATTTGTTCCAGCAATTTGACAAGTCGCTAAATTTGGTAAAATAGAATAAGTTACTATATATGTTCCAGATGTACTTCCTGATAAACTAATTTCACCTGTTGTATTTGAAACAAAAACCAATCCAGCGGTTGATGAGAATGTTCCTCCAGTTGCAAAACCAGTATTTAAATTTGGAAATGGATTTGGAGAACTATTTTTACAAATAGGAGTATTGTATGTAAATACTGTAACTGGAATTATTTCTGGCAAAATTTGAATAGTTGCAGTACTCGAGCCTCCTAACAAACAATTGGTTGGGTCAGCTGTTATAGTATAGGTCACAACATAGGTTCCAATTGAACTTGCATTCAAATTGATAACCCCAGTTGAACTAGATATATAAACTAAACCTGCTGTTGAGGTAAAAGTTCCTCCTGATGTAAAACCAGTTGATAAACTTGGACTTGGATTAGCAACATTTTTACAAATAGGTGTCGGATAACTAAAAGTTGTAACAGGAGTAATTATTGGATTTACATTTATTGTAATAGAATAAGGCAAAGAACAAACTCCTAGAGCTGTTGTTGCAGTAAAATTATATGTTTGTGATATAGTATTACTTACAACATTCGGACTCCAAGTTCCAACAATTGGCGGCACATTTGTTGATTGTGAAGGCAAAGTTGGCACTACTCCATTAATACATACAAAACTAGGTAAGTTAAATGTTGGTGTTAATTTTGGTTTAATATTAACTATAATTGCAACCTGCAAAGCACATAGTCCAGAGTTTGGTGTAAAATTAATTTGTTGTAAACCTATAATGTTAGTATTAATTTTAGTTATTGGCGCACCCAAAACATTTGACCAAGTTCCACCTACACTATTAGTAGAGTTCAAAGGTAAATTTGGAACAATATCTCCAACACAATACACTAATGGAAAACCAAAAGTAGGTAAAGTATTTCTTCGAATTTCAATAACTACCGATCTGTTTTGACCGCATTCAGAAGCATTTGGATAAAAATAATAAGTTATTGTTTGAGACAATGGAGGAATAGTTCCTACAAATGCAGGATTTGTATCCACAAATACTGGTAATGCGGTAGGATTATCATTGATTAATGGGTTTAATGACCAAGCACCATCAATTCCTTCAGTTGAAGTGTTTGGTAATTGAACTGGAAGAATTGTTGGCAATAGTGGCAAAATTGGAGGAACTGCTGGTGTAACTTTTCTACAATAAGAAAGTATTAATGTTTCAAATGTTGGAAAAATTCTTGGAGTTACAACTACTGGACTTGTACTTTCAGATGGTGAAATTGCGCCTAAAGAATCTGTAGTTACCAACGAATAGACACCAGCACCTAATAGCGATATATTAGGTATAGTTGGGTTTTGCAATATCGATGTAAAACTATTTGGACCTGTCCAAACAAATGTAAACGGAGCTATGCCACCAGTTGGATTTGCTGTTAAGTTTAATGTATTTCCTTCGCAAATTGGGTTGGGTAAAGCAGTTGGCGAAGAGCTTGGACTATAAATAGTAAAATTAGCCTTAAAATTGGCACCTCCATTATTTATAAATTTTGTTTCTTCGCAAGTATTAATATTAACATTTGATCCTGTGTAAGAATAAAAAATCTCTAAAGTATAATTTCCAGCAGTTAACAAATGTATAAAATTAGTATTTAAAGAATAATCCTTCCACTTTTGATCACCATTTCCGCAAGGACCAATGTTATCATTAAAAAGAGAGTTTCCAACATTACAATCTGTAAATGTGTTTAACGAAATTGAATTATATAATCCAGTTGGCAGTCCAACAGGATAAACTCTCCAATTTAATGCGCCACTACAAACATTGCCAAAGACTGTTTTGAAAGTTTTAATTTCTGCGGCTGTAATTAAATTATTTACAGAGTTTTGTCCAAAACTTCCGAGATTAATTCCATCAAAATTCAAAGCTCCAGGATTTGGATTTATTTGATGAACATTAGCAGAAAATGTGGTGTTATAAATTGTATTATTAATTTTAATTCCACTTGCAAATGATCCGTAATTTTGACTAAAACAATTAAAATTAATAAAGATGTAGGTTAATAAAAATAATTTAAATTTCATATTTGAGGAGATATTAGTTGTTAATTTTATAAATATTTATTTTGATTTGTATTTTCTATTTGATTTCTTTATTGATATAAACCCAACCAGTTTTAGTGTTTCCGTCGCCTAATTCTGCAACATAATAATAGGTTCCGTCTGGAAGTATTTTATTGTCATCGGTTTTTCCATTCCATTCGTTCTTATAATTTGCCAAATTATATACCATTAAACCAAATCGATTGTAAATGCCTAATTGTTTTACATTTAATGTAGCTAAGTCAAAATAATCATTTTTGCCATCGCTATTCGGTGAGATTCCTTTTTGAATTTCACACTGTATATCGCTTGCGGAATAATTTACTGTTGTAGAGCAATTATTTACAGTTGCAATACATTTATAAAGTCCGATTTCGTTTATAATAATTTTAGAATCACTTGTGTTAAATGGTATTATTGAATTGCCTTGAAACCATTGGTAGTTTGCACCTGATAATTCAGGATTAACTTGCAAATTAAAAGCAGAAGATTGACAATTTCCAATTATTTCGAAAACAGGTATTGCATCAACCCTTATTGTTACAGTTCCATTTATAGCACATTGTCCAGCATTTGGGGTAAATACGGCTTTATTTATTGTGCCAGAAATCGTTGTTGTTAACGCGCTTGAATTCCAAGTACCTATTATCGGAGGATTGTTGTTTGAACTTGTCGGCAAAACTAATTCCGAATTTTGACAAATTATAATTGGATTAAAAGTTGGAGTAACAATTTCGTTTATTTTAACTTCAAAAGTATGACTATTTGTTAAAACACAATTGATTGCATCTGATAAAATTGTGTAAGTAATTTGGTATGTTCCTGCTAAGCTATTTGTTAAATTTATCAAACCAGTTGTTGAATTTATATCTAAATTTGGCGTAGAGCTAAAAGTACCTCCTTCGACAAAACCAGTTGATTTTGACGGAAAAGTATTTGCGTTTCCTTTACAAAGAGGCGATATATAACTAAATGTGGTTACTGGAGTAACGTTTGGTTTTATAACAATATTAAAATTAGTTTCATCAACACAAGTTCCAATTTGTGCTTTGATATACATTGGCAAAATAGATGAGGTTATAACATCTCCAGCAAAATATGCTGTTCCAGAGCCATTTGCACCGCTGTAATAATTATTATTTAATGACAAAATTGGTAATTTATAATTAGCGCAAACATTTATTGGTAAATTAGTATCAGCAACAACAATTACATTTGACACTGTTGTTGTTTTGGTTGTTGTACATCCAGAATTATTAACTGTTACCTCATAAGTTCCTGCTTGATTTATCGAGATTGAACTAGTTATATCAGTTAAAACAACATTATCTTTCTTCCAAGTTAATGCTACATTAGATAGTGAGAAATTAATTGGTGTTAATGAAATTTGTTGAGATATACTATTGCACAATGTTAATGTATTTGGTAAAAAAAATTGAGGTGTCAAATCTTGAACAATCAGATTGAAACATTTTACTCCAAAACATCCTGACAATGTATTTTGAACTCTTGCACAAATATTTTGTGGATTTGAAATATTGGTATACGATGTTGGATTTGAAATAGCGTTGGTATCGTTGTTAGCATCTGTATTATTCAAATAATATTTTACAGTATAACCAGTGGTAAAACCAGTTAGCAAAGTAATGTTGTTTTCAGTTAAATTAAACACATCAGTTCCCGAAGGATTACAATTTTTTGATAAGTTATTTGGATTTGAAGGAATAACTTTTGGATAATATTCGACAATAACACTGTCTGTTCCTGTACAATTTGACCCAATATAAGTAACTTGAACAATATAGGTTCCTGCGCTATTTATAGTCAATGTTGCGCCATTTTCGCCAGCAATAATAACACCATCTTTTAACCAAACAAATGAATACAATAATGCGTCAAGTTGACTATTTAAAACCTGAATTTCACCATCACACAAAGCATTATTGGTTGATTGCAATAAATTTGAACCAATATTTAAATTTCCGATGCCAAAACTACTTCCTTTTAAGAAAACTGCCGAATCATAAGCACCATCATTATTGTCAGCAATTACCAATTTAATATGATAAGGTCTGTTAATAACAACATTAGAACTCGCCACTAAAGGTTTGGTTTGTCCATTAAAATTTATTGGAGAGTTTAATGGATTTAATCCAGGTAACAGATTATATTGACCGAAATAATTTATATTTTCTGTAGAACAAGCCGTATTATATGCACTATCTCTTACAGAATAAACCGATATTGGAGTATTTGTTCCAGGTATAACAGCTAGGTTTGTTGTAACACCAGTTACACTATCGGTTAATAAAAAAGCAAAAGAATCTGAGAAAGAACATTGAAAAATTCCATATTCTTCTGATGCAAAAATATATTCAAAACTAATATTACTAGTTATTGGTGTAAAATCAAATTCTAATTTAGTAGCATTATTAGAATTGAAGACTATTCCAGCATTGTTAATTACAGTATTTAAATCATTATCACCAGCCCATAAACCTGCACCACCTGTACCATTACTTAAAACATTAGTATTTGGTCCATTAACAATCGCCGCAATACCTGTCGATAATACTATTCCGTCAGAAAAAGGAAATGTAGAATTATTTCGATTGAAATAACCTATTCCGTTAAAATTTGTTCCGAATGTTGTTCCTGTTGAATAGGTTATATTTGATACACTTGCACATGTAGAATTTAATAAAACATTTTGCACTAATTGTTGTTCTGTAAACTGGGTAGAATTAGATGAAATTGAAGGTGGAATTGTACCTACACAAACATTAAATGTAATATTTGAATTTGTAGTAAATGAACTTAAAAATACTCTTATAGTATAAGTTTCTCCTACATTAATATTACTTATTATTCCTTGAGAATCTGTTTCGCAAGCTATTTCTGTTAAAGAATTACAATTTGTTCCTGAATATAATACATAATTTAGATTAAATACATTTCCAACAACATTTATTAAACTTATAGAATGATTAGGTGATGTAGCTATAAATTGAAACCATGCATCATTTGTTTGAGTACCGCCGCAATTGTTTTGTTCTATTGAAGGTGTTGATCCAATTAACGATCCAGCCGAAACATTTGCACAAGATTGGTCAGGATTTGCAATAACTATTGTCGGTGTGATACAATT
>NZ_JAYUPK010000121.1:0-2615 GCF_043760115.1 Flavobacterium sp. | reverse complement strand
TCAAAAATAAATTCTACTACATTTCCTGTAATTCTGGCATCAACTTGGTTGGAAGCACTTAATAATTGCAACGAATTTATATCAAATTGATTTGGATCTATAGTTGTTTTTACAACAATATTTTCTGCTTGAAAAGTTCCAGTATTTTCAAAATTTATTACGTAATGTAAATAATTTCCAATTTCAGATGTTGAAACGCTTTCGCCTTCCATACAAGTAATATCATTTGGATCAAAAGAACCAACAACCGTTTGATTATAAGTAAATAAATTATCCGATGGAATTTCATCAGAAAGTGTTGTGTTTATTGCTGCCGAGAAGTTTAGAATGTCTCCAATATTTACTGCTGGTGTTTCTGTTGGTGAATTTACGTTTAGAGTTACGTAAAAACTTCTACTTTCAAAGGGTTGTAAATTAATGAAATCATAATTTAAAATTCCTGCACTTTGAGTTGTAGTTGCAAATGTTGATGATACAAAATCTAAAATTGAATCATCATAGTTGAAATTTAAGTTGCCAGAAACTGTTTGATTGCCTTTATTTTTATACGTTACAAGATATTCAGCATTAAAACCTGGTCTTGCTGTGGTTGTTGGAGCAATTACAATTTCTAAATCGTTGTGAATACCATTTGCAGCAATGCAGAAATCTTGGGTTGCAACATTGTTGTTATTATTTGCAAAAGGAATTGTTGCAGTAATTGGAGAAAAGTAAAACCAACTTGTATTTTCAATACTTGGAGTTACATTAAAATTTCCTGCTTGTGTGTAAAACTTGTAATTTCCAGTTGAGTTTGTAAAACTTGCTCCAGTAGTTGTACCATCATTAATGTTAACTCTAATGTTTTTTTGTGGTAAATCGTTTGTATCGCAACCGTTGTTGTTGGCATCGAATTTTGTGATTCCTGTTATGGTGTTGTAGTTTCCGCTTGGAGTGAAAGTGCAATAGGAGTTAACTACTATATTTTGACTAACTAGAGATTGAATATTTAAAATTTGTTCTTGATCAGCACAAATAAATTGCAAATTAGGATTTGAACTAATACTTATATTTGTTTCAATAGCACCATTTTTTAAATTTATAGAGGTTAAATTTGGATTTTGTACGCATTGTAAAGATTGTAACAACATTATATTTGATAAATCTAAATCTTGTAAATTTGTATTATCAAGTTGTAAACTAGATAATTGAGATATGTTATTTAATGATAAAGAACTTAATGGATTTTGATTTAATAAAAGAGTACCTAAATTTGGAAAATTTGAAATGTCTAATGTTTGTAAGTTTGTATTAAAAATTTCTAATCTTAATACTTGAGGTAAGTTATTCAATGATAGAGAATTTAATAGTATTCCAGTTATATAAAGATTACTTAAATTTGGTAAATTTGAAATATTTAAAGTATTAAATTGACACGAAACATTTAAAAATGTTAAATTAGGCAATCCAGATAAAATAAGATTATTATTTACAATAAATCCAAGACTAGTAATTGTACTGTTATTTGTAATTTGCAGATTGTTAAATGATGCTACTGATAAAGTTCCAACACCAATTAATGAATTGCAATTAATAAGTGTCAAATTCATATTTTGAATACTTGAAGCAAAGTTTGTAAGAGTACCTAATTGAGGACAATTAGATATATAAATTGATGTTATATTATTACATTGTAATGATACATCAAATAGAGAATTTAAATTATTAGCTGTAAATGAAATTAAACTACTACTTACAATATCTAAAAAAATCAGATTTGTCAATGAAGAAACGTCAAACGTTGTCATTTGATTAGCTGAAAATCTTAAATCCACAATATTAGTAAGTAATGCAACATTTAAAGTATCAATGGGGTTATTTTTACATCGTAATATTGTCAAATTTGGTAAACTATTTAAATATATATTCAAACTTAAAATTTCATTATTTTCACAATGTAATGAGGTTAAATTAATAAAACTTTGAAGACCAGTTAGATCAGAAATATTTGAATTTTCTAAAAATAATCCGGTTGGAACTAATGCCTCACTTTGCTGAATATTTCCATCTGAATTGGTATCAATTCCTAAATTTATTAATTTCGCTTTAAAATTTGCATCAGGAATATTAACAATCTGCGAATTAGCAAATACCGAAAACAACAGTGTAATGAATAATAACTTTTTCATAATAAATTGGGTTTATTTTATAGCAATATTTTTTTTTAATTTATGCAATATTTTGAATTACTCTTTTACAATTTGTTCCACTTTAACGCCATCACCAGAAGTAATTTTTAAGAAATAAATTCCGTTAGAATATTCAGAAATATCTATAATTTCATTAGTTACATTTACAAGTTTTGTTTGTAAAATTCTACCTTGAACATCATATAATTCTATTGATTTTAAATTAGAATTCGCTTTAATATTTACAATTGAATTTGCTGGATTTGGATAAACCGAAATAGAATTGTCTTTTTCAAAACTTGAATTATTTAACGATTGAAAAGTTGTATTGGCCAATCCTGTATCAACTGGAAAATTATAATCAAAGAAAATATCGGCACGTTTAGAAACAATATCGCCAGTAACTAAATTATTTTTAGAACGAACTTTGAGTAAAACATTTCCGTG
>NZ_JAYUPK010000120.1:0-16126 GCF_043760115.1 Flavobacterium sp. | reverse complement strand
CAAAAACGACTGAATTTTATGCTTGCTTCTTTCAATACACTTTGTCCTAATTCTACTCTTCCACCAAAGTATGCATTATGATAGGTTTGTTGTTCGTTAATATTTTCAATTTGCGTTTGTGTGAAAAAATTAGGTTCAATTCCGTACCAATTGTAAGTTTGATTTTGATAACCTAAATCGGCATTCCAGGAAAGATCTTTATTTCTACTTCCATAAGTTAAATCTAATGATGTATTGAAATATTTATCGTCTAGTTCTATGTTTTTTATTCCACCTTGCGAAGACAAATGACGCAACATTGCACCAACATAATCGTTATTTTCTAATGTTTGCGTTACAAATAATTCGGCATTAACATTACCATAATTACCTGCAGCGAGCGTTAAATAATTGTTGAATAATTTTTCTTTTTCGGCTTTGTCAACTCCAGCAGCTTTTCCTTTGGAAGGTGTAAAAGTTGATGCTACAGGAAAAGAGAAAATATTGTATTTAATATTTTCTGTTTTAGATGTTTCTTCATCGTCTAATGTTGGCGTTTCTTTTACTTTAAAAGCATCAGAAATTGTTGGCGTGTAAGGTTTCACAACGTTAACTACTTCGCTTCCAATGTTTTCATCTTTAACTTGCGATAAAGAAAATTGAAAAACTAAAAGTACTAATGCAATTGTTATTTTATTTTGAAAATTGATTTTCATAGTTGTTTTTTTTATGTGTGTTGAGATTCTTCCTTCGTCAGAATGACAAGTCTGCGGAATATTACCACTCTATTTCTCTATAGATGAATTTGTTTTTCCTTCTTCGGTTTTAATATTATCCAATTCCGTTTGAGCTTCTTTTACAACATCTGGAAACTCTGTAAAATTTTCAATTACACTTGATAATATTGATGTTGATTGATAACTGTCTTTCAATCCATAATAGTTTTTAGCCATTACAACCAAACTTTTAGCTCCAAAATATTTGTACCCAGAATATTCTTTAGACAATTTTTGGACTGTTTTATTAGATTCGGCAAACTTTCCATCTTTATTTTTAAAATAGGCATCATAAAATAATGCTTCTGCTGCCAATTCGCCTTTGGCAATGGTTTGTAATTTTGCGTAAGCAACTCTAGCTTTTTCTTCATCGCCAGCTTTTATTGCAGAACGAGCAATTATAATTTGAGCATCGCTTTTCACTTTATTATCTGTTTTTGGATTATTTAATACTTTATCTGCATAAATAACCGAATTTGGATAATCCTTTTGTGCATAGTAAGCGCGCATTAAATTGGCTTGAGCAAATGTACTATTCTGAGGAAAATCGGCTTCACTTTCCAATCGTTTTAAAACTGGAATTGCTTTAGTAAAATCGTCTTTTTTCAAATAAATTTCACATAATCTTGCCAACGATTGTTCTGTATATTCGCTTCTAGATTTAGCAATTACGTTTTCATAATTCGGAATTGCATTGTTAGGCAAACCATCAGTATAATACGATTGTGCTAAATAAAAATTGGCTTTCAAACTGTGAATTCCGTTAGGAAAACTAGTTAAATATCCATTTAAAGTGGTAATGGCTTGTTTAGTATTGTTTTGTAAATATTGTTTTTCTGCAGCTTCATAAGTATCGTTATCTAATTCAGCATCAGACACTTCTACAAAATCTAAAGTTCTTACCCAAGAAGCATATTCGTCTACTTTTCCATTATCTACATAAATTAATCTTGACGTTGCCACAGCTTCAAGTGCTTCTGGAGTTTTAGGATAATCTGCAGCTACTTTTTTAAATTTTGCAATAGCTTGATCGTCTTTATTTCCGTTATAATAAACCAAACCTTGACGCAAAACCGATTTAGCTGCAAACGATCCGTTTTTAAATTCGCTTAACAATTGATCGTAAGTTTTAATAGCTAAATCGGTTTTATTTTCTGTTACATAAGTATTTCCTAATTCAAAAAGTGCATCATCTCTATATTTAGAAGTTTTAAAATTGGTAAGAAACTTATTAAAATCTTCAATTTTTTTATCATTTTTACTCACAAATCCGTAACTAATTGCTTTTTGAAACGCAGCATAATCAGCATCTACACTTTTTAATTCAATAGCTTTATTGTACGCTTCCATCGCAGGAAAATATTTAGAAGTTACAAATCGGCTGTCGCCTAATCTTAAATAGGAATCGTTTAAACGAATTTTGTCCTCTTTAGAATTTGCAATGTAGGCATCAAAATAATCTCCAGCTTTATCATATTCTTTTTGTTTAAAATAGCAATAGGCAATGTTATAATTTAAGTTTTTAAATTCTGGCGTGTTTTTAGCTTCGTCCATTCCTTCAAATTGCTTAAAACTCAATAATGCTTCATTAAAATTGTCTGTTACATATTCAGATTCTGCTTTCCAAAATGTTGCTCTTGCAGTAAACTTAGCCTCTTTTTGTTCTTTTAAAGATTTTACAAAAAGTTTTTGTGCTTCTTTATAATTTCCATCAGTAAACAATTCTAATCCACGATAAAAAGTAACTTTTTGGTAAGCCAAACGGTTTTCTGGATTTTTATTTTTTTCTAATAATGCTAATGCTCCAATGTAATTTTTAGAAGTTATATAGGAGTTAATCAACAAGTTTTCAATTTCAGATTTACTTGGCGAATTTGGATATTTATTTAAAAACGTACTCAAAACATCTGGAACACTTTGGTAGGAGTTTCCTATTTCATAACTAATTTTAGCATAATTTAAATTGGCATCTTCTTGAATTTTTTTATCAAAATCCATTTCAGAAGCATTTTTAAAAGCGTTCAATGCTTCTTGCTTTTTGTCAACTTTCATATAGCTTTCGCCCAAATGATAATAAGCATTTTGCGATACAAAGTCTTTACCATCAATTATTTTATTGAATTGAGAAATAGCGTTTTCATAGTCTTTTTGTTGATAATAAGTATAACCTAATTGATAAAAATCGGTATTACTCCATTTTCCTTTTTTGCCTTTATACTCTTTTAAATAAGGTAATGCTTCGTTGTATTTTTTTAAATTAAAATAACTTTCGCCAATAATTTTATTCAATTCCGATTTTTCTAAAGCACTAGATTTTGCCATTGCAGCTTTTCCTAAATCTATGGCTTTTTGAAAATTTCCAAGTTTAAAATTCATATCAGCTTGAAAATAAGACAGTTTTTCTTTATATTTTTCTTCGCCAGAAATTTGATCAAAATATTTAGTTGCTTCTTTATAATCGTCTTTGTCGTAAGAAATCATTCCTAAATAATATTTGGCTTGCGAACCATATTCTTTAGAATTAGACACTTTATTGAAATAAGTTGTAGCTTCTTTCTTTTTATTGGCAGAAAAATAAGCATAACCTTTTTGGAAATTAAATTTTTGAATGTCTTCAGATGATAAACCGCTTTCGTCTACTCTATCAAAATATTCTAATGCTTTAGGATAATTTCCTTGTTCAAAATAGTATTGAGAAACGCCAATAAATGCTTGGTTTTGCTTGGTTGAAGTTGGATAATCTGCTACAAAATTCTCCATTAATTGATCTGCATTATTCTGGTCTAATTTTATAGCACAAAATGCAATATAATAACTACAATCTGCCTGAATATCAGCTTGTTTATTGTCTTGCTTTACTTTATCAAAAAGTATTTGTGCCGATAAATATTGTTTATCATTATACAACGAAATAGCTTTGTCATACTCTGAAAATTGATTGTTATTAATTTCTGTTTTTTGACCAAATAGTGTTACTGACACAAGCAGGAAACTCAGGAAAATAAACGATTTTATTTTTTGCATTGTTTTGTTTTTTAATAATCATTCAAAAGTAAAATTCTAGTAACTATAACGAGCGATTGTTTGTTTTTATTATAAACATTTTTCTTAACAATTGAAAAAAGTTGGAAGACGCAAGATGGAAGATGGAAGATTTTATCATTTACATAATAAATTTTATTGCTAAATATTGGAATTTGGAATTTTTTGCCTTTGGGATTTTAGAAATAGAATTTTATAAAATTTATTTTGAAAACCTACGTTATAATAGTACTTTTACCCAATAAACAAAATTTCTTATGTCGCAACTAGTTTTATCATTACAAAACGTAACCATTTATCAAGAAAATAAAGTCATATTATCTCAAGTAAATCTTGAAGTAAATCACGGAGAATTTATATATATAATTGGAAAAACTGGTTCGGGTAAAAGTAGTTTTATGAAAACTTTGTATGGCGATTTACCTTTAACAGAAGGCGAAGGACATATTGTAGAGTTTGATTTGGCAACTTTAAAAGAAAGTGAAATTCCGTATTTGAGACGTAAAATAGGAATTGTTTTTCAAGATTTTCAATTGCTTCCAGATAGAAATGTAAGTAACAATATGCTATTTGTATTAAAAGCAACTGGTTGGACAGTAGCCGAAGAAATGCAACAAAAAATTGATGAAGTTCTTGATAAAGTTGGAATGAAAGGATTTGCAAGTAAAATGCCACACCAACTTTCTGGTGGAGAACAACAACGAGTTGCCATTGCAAGAGCTTTACTTAATGACCCAGAATTTATTTTGGCTGATGAACCAACAGGAAATCTAGATCCGCAAACCAGTGCAGAAGTTCTTGAGGTTTTAAAAAATATTAACCAACTTGGTAAAACGGTAATTATGGCAACACACGATTATGCTTTATTAATGAAGTTTCCATCTAAGACTTTAAAGTGTGAAGATGGAGCTATTTTTGAAGTTGTGCAACGAAGCGTGTAATGTTATCTATATTAATTCCTACATATAATTATAATGCATTACCATTGGTTACTGAGTTGCATAAACAATGTGAAAATGAAGGAATTGAATATGAAATTATTTCACAGGATGACGCTTCAAAATCGGAATTAAATCTTGAAAACGAAAAGATTAATTCTATTAAAAATTGCTTTTTCTATGTTAATGAAGAAAATTTAGGAAGAGGCAAGAATAGAAATTCATTGGCTGATAAATCAAAATTTAAATGGTTGTTATTTTTAGATAGTGATACAATTCCAACAAAAAATGATTTTATAAAAAATTATATTATTGTTAATCCAAAACATAATGTAGTATTTGGCGGACTGAAATACCAAATTGAAAAACCAGAAAAACAGCAAATACTTAGATGGGTTTATGGAAAAAAAAGAGAAGCTTTAACTTTAAAAGAAAGACTTAAAAATCCAAATAAAACTGCTTTAACTTCAAATTTTTTAATTGACAGAACTATTTTTTTAAGTCATAAATTTGATAATGAAATTACAAAATATGGATATGAAGATTATTTATTTTTTTTAAATTTAGAGAAAAAAGATATTTCAGTACATCATATTGAAAATCCTGTAATTCACTTTGGATTAGAAAGTTCAGATGAGTTTTTAGATAAAACCAAAGTAGCTTTAGAAAACTTAAATAACCTATATTCTATTGGATTATTATCGTTTAATAATAACCGTATTTTATCAATTTACACTAAACTTAAAAAAATTAAATTAGTAACTTTTTTTAGTTTTATTTATTCTAACTTTAATTTTCTTTTTAGAAAAAATTTAACTTCAAGCAATCCTTCTTTATTTATTTTTGATGTTTATAAATTAAGTTATTTTTGTAAAATAAATTTAAAATGAAACCCTATTTTTCAGTAATTATTCCGCTATACAATAAAGAAAATTTTATTAAAAATACTATCAAAAGTGTTTTAAATCAGAGTTTTACAGATTTTGAATTGATTATTGTTAATGATTGTTCTACTGATAGAAGTTTAAATATAGTATCTAAATTTATTGATGAAAGACTAAAAATATTTTCAAAAAAAAATGAAGGTGTTGCCATTGCAAGAAATTTTGGAATTGAAAATTCTAAAGGAGATTTTATTTGTTTTCTCGATGCAGATGATATTTGGAAAGTTGACTATTTAAAAATAATGAATTTTTATAGTATAAAATTTCCTGAACTTAAAGTATTTTCTTGCGCAATAGAAATAGAAACAAATACAACTTTATTTAAACCAAATTATTCCATAAAAAAAACAAACGATTACGAAATTGTAGATTTTTTTAATGCAAGTAACGAAGAATGTGTTTTATGGACTTCAAGTATAGTAATTAATAAAAATGTATTTCAAAAAATTGGAACTTTTGATATCAAAATAAATAAAGGAGAAGACACAGAATTGTGGATAAGAATAGGATTAAATTATTCTATATTATTTATTTGGGAAGTTCTTTCCACCTATAAATATGATTTGAAAAGTATTTCTAGAAATTCAAATTATTATTTTGAAGATTATGTCTTCAAAAAATATATTGAAGAAGAAAAAAGAAATCCAGCTTTGAAAAAATATTTAGATTTAAACAGATTTTCGGCAGCAATAAAGTGTAAATTGAATAATAATTTAATCCAATTTAAAAAATTAAAATCAGAAATTGATTTAAAAGAAATATCATTTAAAAAGAAAATTTTATTATACTTGCCTAGATTTATATTATTAGTTTTGATTTTTTTTAAAAATAAATTTGTAGAATTTGGTTTAACTAATTCTATTTTTAAATAAAACAAAATCTTCATAATCTCTTATATAATCTTCTTCTTCAAAAACATTGGACGCTAAAACTAAACAAACAGAACCTGATGAAAAGTTCTCTAATTCTCTCCAGATTCCGTTTTCAATTAATAGCCCAAAATTTGGCTTATTTAGTGTAACTGTTTTTTGATTTACACCATCTTTTAGAACTACATCAAAACT
Source organism: Flavobacterium sp. (assembly GCF_043760115.1). Taxonomy (GTDB): domain Bacteria; phylum Bacteroidota; class Bacteroidia; order Flavobacteriales; family Flavobacteriaceae; genus Flavobacterium. The sequence goes on along the minus strand of NZ_JAYUPK010000120.1, from coordinate 9,383 downwards.
TCCTGATAAAGCGATTAAAAATTGTTTCAATTTTACATGAGCATGTCCACCACGCTTAGAATCACTAGGTACATCATATAAATAATATACACGTTTAATTTCATAAGGAAAAGTATCATTTTCTATAACTGATAAATTTCCTCTAATATCGTGAATCTTTGGAACCTCAATAAATCTAACATCTTCTATAGTTGTTTTCATTTATTTTTAATTTTTTAACACATTCTCCCATTGTTTAGAAATTTCTAAAATAGATAAATGTTCAATACTTTTTTTAGAATTAGATTTACAAAATTGATGTAATTCATCATCAAAAGCAAATTTTTTAAAAGCTTCTGACAATAAAAACTTATTATTATTTTCAACCAACAATCCATTAAATTTATCAATTACAATTTCTTTTGGACCTGTTGGACAATCAACAGCTATTACTGGAATTCCTGAAGCTAATGATTCTAGTAATGACATTGGAAAACCTTCAAATTTACTAGTTAAAACTGTAGCTCTTGAATGTTGTAAAAATGGTATAGGATTTTTTTCAAATGGTAAAACTTTAATAAAATCTTCACACTTTAGTTGTTTAATTTTTTCTTTTATAAAATCTTTGTCAATTCCATCGCCCATCAAAATTAATTTATAATCATTTTTATAAATTTTAGATTCTACAAAAGATTCAATCATTAGGGTTAAATTTTTAACTTTTTCATCAAATCTTCCAAAAAAAAGAAAAAAATTTTCAGGTAAATTTATTGGTTTTTCAAGTTTTAAATTATTGATTTCAATTGAATTATAAATTGTAACTATATTTTTTAAATTATAATTAAAATTAATTTTTTCTTCTATTTCTTTAGAAACACAAATTACTTTATCATTTTTAGAATATAAAATTTTTGCCAAAAAAATAGAATTTGGTAAGTACATATTTAGTTTTGAGCTATGAACTACATATAAACATTTTCTTTTGCCATAAACAAGTTTATATACTAAATCTCTAAGAAAATGCAATCGAGTTCTATTGTCTATTACAATATCAATATCTATATTTTTAAGATATTGATATATTAAAAATGCTTTTTTTATTTTTTTAGTTAAATTATTTTTACATAATAATCCTAAATTTAATAATTTACCTTTATAATCATATTCTACTGAATCGTTTATAATTATATTGTGAACTTCATATCCTAAATCTTCAATAATAAAACTTAAATTACTTGCAAACCTTTGCGCACCTCCAATTCCGAGTGATGAAGATATTATTGCAATTTTTTTATTGTTGTTCATTGTTTTGATCAAAAGTGAATATATTTGTCAAATATAACATTATATGAAGATATTATTAATAGGCGAATACAGTAGATTACATAATTCTTTAAAAGAAGGACTAATTAAACTTGGTCATGAAGTTGTAATTTATGGCTTTAATGATGGCTTTAAAAATTTTAATGTTGATTTAAAATTTGAAAAAAAATTTGACTCTGGTTTTTCAAAAAAAATTAAACTATTACTACTAAAAATAACCAAATTTGATATTAGTTCCTATTTTACATATCATCAGTTTTATAAAAATCGTAATAAATTTAAAAATTTTGATGTTGTCCAATTAATAAATGAAAATAGTTTTTTTTGTAATTTTTACTATGAAAAAAAAATATTAAATTTTATTTTTAAGAATAATAAAAAGGTTTTTCTATTGTCTTGTGGCGATGATTATTTATATGTAAACTATAATTTTGACAATCCAGAAAATAAATCAATTGTACAACCGTATCTAAGAGGAACAATTAATAATAAAGATTTTTCAAATGTGTTAAAATTTAAAACAAAAGATTTTAAAAAACTTCATGATTTTATTTTTGAAAATATTAAAGGAGTTATAGCATCTGATATTGATTATCATATACCTCTTGTGAACCATCCTAAATATTTAGGATTGATTGCAAACCCAATAAATATTGATAGTTTTGTTAAAAATGAGTTAATCATAAATGATGAAATAATTATTTTTCATGGTATAAACGAAAGCAATTATTTTAAAAAAGGAAATGATTTTTTTGAAAAAGCTTTAAAAATAATAAAAAATAAATATCACGATAAAGTTGAAATAATTATTGTAAAAAGTTTGCCTTACAATGATTATATAAAACTTTACAACAATGCACATATAATCCTTGACCAAGTATACGCCTTCGATCAAGGTTATAATGCTCTTGAAGCAATGGCTAAAGGCAAAGCTGTATTTACTGGAGCAGAAAATGAATTTGAAGAATATTATAATTTAAAAGAAAAAGTAGCGATAAATGCATTGCCTAGTGTAGATTATTTAGTAAACCAAATGTCATTTTTAATTGAAAATCCTAATGAGATTATTGCAATTGGAAAACGTGCTAGAGATTTTATTGAGAAAGAACATAATTATAAAGTTATTGCTGAAAAATATATAGAAAAATGGGAAAAATAAAAAAGCGGATATTTTTATCCGCTTTTAAATTATTTTATTTTTTAATGAACTTTAATGTTTCATTCAACTCATTAGAAGTAATTTTTACTAAATAAAGTCCTGAAGTGATATTTGGAATATTTAGGTCTAAACTTGTTCCATCAAATAATGTATTAAAAACTAATTTTCCAAAAATGTCATATACTACTATGTTAGTATTTTTCATTTCTTTATTAAATAAAACAGTAAATGAACCTTCATTTGGGTTTGGAAAAAGTTTTACTACTTTACTATTTATTGCTTCCTCTTCAAAATTTGAACTATTACTATTTTTAGCGGCAAGAACACAAGATTGAATTTTTGCAGAAAAAGTTGAACCTGTTTTTATTAATGTATTTGGTTTTAATGTTATATAATCACTTGCTCTTAACGATATATTTTGGCTTAACAAATCTATACTATAATTAGTTTGTGTAGTTATTGTACTGTAATTTTGATAGGTAAACAATCCTGAATTAGGTTCTGATGTTAAAGTCAAAGTTGGACAAAGTGATACTGGAGCTAACAATTCAGGTATTAATTGAGGTAAAGATGAAATACTATAGCTGTTTAAATAAACAAAATTTACATTCACAGAACTATTTAAAAAATCATCTTGATTTTCAATCTTATGGATATATTTGTCTCTATTTAAATTTATAAAGGTTGAACTAATTAAAATATTCCCATTTCTATCTTTTTGAATATAATTAAATTCCGAACTTGGATTACTAGTATTAAATTGATTAAGTATTCTTACAGGATTTGAATTAATATTAATATCTTTTACCAGTATTTCTCCATCAATATTTTGTCCAATAGCTTGAAACTTCTTTCTTATAAAAAATAAATTATTTGAATTATTTGATATCTCAAATTCTTTTATTTTGTATCCAACACCAGAAAAAGATTGAAAATTTGAAAATACACCAGTAGTAGAATTGAATGCAACTTTATAAAAAAAAGCTGATGAATAAGCAGGATCATTTGCATTATTTCTACCATATTGTAAACCAATTAGAAAAGAATTATTTGGCGCAATTCTAAATTTAGCATTTTCTAAACCATCAACATATTGAAAACTTGAATTCCAAGAACCTGGTGCATAAATCTGATTAGCTGGAAATATTGACTCAATAGGTATAAAATTAAATCCTAAATTGTCAATTTTGTAACTCAACATTTTATTTTTACTTTGTATTATTACCCAATAATTACCATCATTACTGGTAGTAGCTGTTAGAGCTCCATAATAATATAAATTGTTTATCAATCCTGTAGAATCAGTTAATGCTTTTGAAAAATTATTTTCTGGTGAACCTACAATAGGATTTGGATTAATATTTAAGACTATACCTAATGGATTAGAAGAATTAAATTCTACTATTGAATACAAATAATTTGTAGGTTCAAGTGTGAAGCAAAGACATAAATAAGATTCCGCTTTGATTATGAAATATTGATTTGGATTAGACTTATTTGGAACTATAATAGTATTTGTAACACCTGAATAACCTATATTGGAACCATTTAGCATTATAGTATGATTTTTGTTCCAAACATTAATCCCATCTGTGTAAAATAACAAATTGCCTGAGGAATCACTAATAGAAGCTTTTCCATAATTAGTATTACTTATAACATTTGCAATAGGAGTTGGATTTGTGAAATTTAAATCTGTTTGACCTAATTTCCAATGATTATTAATTAAACTTTGACCATTAATATCCAATGTTATTAAAATGGATACAACAAAAAATAAATATAATTTTTTCATAATTTTATGTTTTTAATTATACGTTATTACTGTTTTTTCTCTGTCAAATTTTTCATTTGAGCCTTTAACTCCTGTATTTCTTTATTTTGTTGAATTAAATATAAAGTTAACTCTTCAATTTTTTCTTGTTGAATTTTACTCATATTTCCTAACTCTAAACCTTTTTCAATAACATCTTTTGCAGATGGAACATTTGGTAAATGTTTATTTTCATTTATAAATTTTTCAACTTCTGATAATGGTTTTAAATCATAATCTTTTTCAAAAACATAATCTGCCCATGTATTATAAACCTTAATTTCCTCAGCTCTAATTTTACCTTTTACAGAAAGTCTATATTCATCCGCACCATCAAAAAAATTTGAAGTTCCTATACCAACATGAGAATTTGGCTTTGGTAAAGTAAATATTACGTAATCATTATCTTCGGCTGTGGTAAAAAATGGTGATTGATTTTTATCAAATAGTACAAACTCAGATCCTTTTCCAGTTTTTGCAATTAATCTTAGGCGAGTACTAAAATTTCTATCATCAATATTAAACCAAGACCAAGGTTCTGGATTAAAATTATTTGCAGGCATATCCATAAATCCAAATGTTCTAACACCAGATGGTGCATCTAATAATGTTCCGGCCGAAAGCACAAGACTGCCTCTAACTCTGTCTGTATTGGTTGCGAAATTTTGAAGACCTGTTAATGACTTTGTGAAAATACCACTTGTACCTTTTAAATCTCCCACAACATCTAATCTTGTTGTTGGAGTTACTGTTCCAACACCTACATTACCATTAGTGCCATTAATAAAAAACTGTGAATTAATATTTAATGGATCAAATGTTAAATTTTTAGCATTCATTGATACTGTTCTATTTGCAGCTAATGTACCATCATTATTAAAAATACTTAAATCAGTATCTGAATTTGCAACAGGAACTAACACTAAATTACCAGTAGAATTTACACTTAATGCTTTTCCTAATAATCCAGAAGTAACTGTACTTGTACTCGTTAAATTAGTTAATTGAATTCCAGAAGTATTAGCAACTCCACTTGTAACCTTTAATCTTAAACCTCCAGCACCAGATACAGCTGGTGTACCTGTACCAATACCTACAGCAGTATTAGCAAGTGTAGGAAAGGTGTTTTGAGAAAATCCAATCCCAAAAGACAATAATGTTCCAATAAATAAAATTTGTTTTTTCATTATTTTAATTTTTATACTTCTTTGGTCTTGAGTGTTAAAACGACCTTATACAAATTTTAAAGTGTTCGTATATTCTCACATATGTTTGGTAAATATTGTTTTATAAAAAATATAAGTAGAATTATCTTATAAATTTATATAAATAAAAAATACAATTCTTTAATTACTATTGCGATTTTTTTGCATATTTTCGCAATAGAACAATAAATGTTATTTTAATGGAAAAGACTAAGCTAATTTTAAAACGCACCAAAAGAGGATTTACTCAACAGCAAATGGCCTTAAAACTTAATATGGATGTTTCCAACTATAATCGTAGAGAAAAAGGTCAAATAAAAATAACTAATAATGAATGGGAAAAACTTTCAAAAATATTAGATGCATCTGTAGAAGAAATATATGAATCAGAAGAAAATAATTTCTTTATTTTCAGAGATAACGTAATTGGTGATTTTTTTGGGACAAATCATTTTTATACTATTCCAGAATATTTACTAGATAATCAAAGAAAATACATTCAAAAACTTGAAGAAGAAAATCGTATCCTTAGAGATAATAAAGATAAATGAATTTTTAATTTAAAGTTTAAATTTTTATTTAAAAATCTGAAATATTGTTTAAAAAAAACTTAATTAAAATTGACTAAACAACAAGAAATTTTAAACTATTTAAAAACAAAATCTAAAGATTTGAGTTTTATAGATAAACTCAAAGTAGTTTATAGACCAATAATTTGTCCATTTGATGAGTTGTTAGATTTTGTTGAAGAAAACGATACTGTTTTTGACATTGGTTGCGGTTCAGGTCAATTTTGTGCGTTGGTAGCAAAATTTACTACTGCAAATGATATTTATGGCATAGAAATTTCTGAAAAACTTGTTCAAAATGCTAAAAAAGTAACAAAAGAATTTTGTAGCAATAAAAAACTTCAATTTGAAACTTTCGATGGTAATACTATTCCAAATTTAATTGAAAACTATTCTAAAATATATTTAATTGATGTTTTGCATCATATACCTAAAAATAATCAAGAAGATTTTTTAAAAGAAATATATTTAAAAATGTCAGTTGGAAATAAACTAATTATTAAAGATATTGATGCTGATAGCATGTTTGTAAATTTCAATAAATTACATGATTTAGTCTTTAGTAAAGAAATTGGTAATGAAATTAAAATGTCTGATGCTAAAAAATTGGCTGATAAAATTGGATTTAAAGTACTTGATACTTATACCAAAAGAATGTTTGTATATCCTCACTTTTTTTTAATTCTAGAAAAATGAAATTTATAAATTATAAACTTATTCTATTTTTAATAATTTCATTTTATTGTATAGTATTAAATCAATACGGCATGGAAACCTGGGATACTGGATATATGTCTAGCTTTTCTTGGAGAATTATAAACGGACAACATGTTTACGAAGATTTTATTTATAAATTTCCTCCAGTAACAATATATCTTCATGCCTTTTTTATGAAAATACTACCCGAAACTGGACAGTTTTTTTACTTTAGAATTATAGCATATTTAAGTTATGTAGCGCAAGTTTATTTTTTTGTTTCTGGTATTTATTTAATTTATAGTATAAAAAAGATTGATAAATGGGCGTTAATAATTTTATGTTTTCTTGTTTCATGGTATAATTTTCCTCCTTATGCTTGGCCAACAACTGATGGAATATTCTTTTCTTCTATAGCTTTTTGGATTATTGCAAGATACAAAAACATCAATTTTTTTCAACTTTTTTTAGTTGCTTTATGTTCTTTATTAGCTGCTTTATCTAAACAATCATTTTATTTAATTCCAATTATGTTATTGATTTGGATTTATTTTAGATATGGAGTAAAATATTCCTTTTATTATTTAACCAATTTATTAATTCTAATAGCAATATTTACTTCACTAATCTGTTCCATAACATCTTGGAACAATTTTAAGGAACAAATTAGTGGTACATTAGCATTAAAAGATCTTTATATTGTTGGTTTTCATAATTATATATTTTTGCCAATTATATATTTCATTTCATTAACAATTATTTTAATCAGTAGCTTATTTATTTTCTTAAAAATATCAAACTTTAAAATTAATTATGTATTTCCTTATCTAAAAAACATCGCTATTGTTTTAATACTAATATCAATAGTTTTATTTTTAATGAATAAAATTTTTATAGCACCTTTTATTGCATTTGATGCTACAATTATTGCATTACTTTATATTTTTTTAGAGAAAAAGAAATCCATTAGTTATTTATTTCCTTTATTAGTATTATTAAGTATATCTTGGTCAGTTTCAATTAGTATTGGTTATGCAACGCCGTTATTATTTGCTACAGGAATAATTTTAAGTTTTATTGTTTTAATGGAAAATGAGATTATAATAAATAAAAAATATTATTTATGGATTGGCTTGCCAATGTGTTTAGTAGCTTTTGCCTCAAACAAAAATCCATATCGTGATAATTCAATTTTTGAACTTAATTATTCTTTAGAATCAATTTCACCAAAATTAAAATTTATAAAAACTAATAAAGAAACTTTTGAAAAACATAAAGAAGTTAAAGAATTAATTAAAAAATATGGTCAAAATTATATAGTAGCACCTTCTATGCCTATGTCTAATTATTTATTTAATGGACAAAGTGAGTTACCTGGAGATTGGTTATTAAACAACGAAATTAATAGCGAAAACAATAAATTCATAAAAATGTGTTCTAATAAAAAGAATTTTATTTTTGTAGAAAAATCATTCATTACTAAAGAAGATTTTAGCAAATATACAATTCAGGCAAGTCCAACTACTTGGTTTATTTACAAAAATTTCAATAAAATTGATGAAACAAAGTATTTTATTATTTACAACGGAATAAATTAAAAATGAAGAAATACCTACATTTAATAAGGTTTGAACAATATATAAAAAATGCATTTGTTTTTGCACCACTTTTCTTTGATAGTCAGTTTTTAAATTTTAATAATTTAAAAAATGTTTTTTTAGCATTTATATGTTTCTGCATTGCTTCAAGTAGCATTTATATATTAAATGATTATTATGATATTAATGAAGATAAAAATCATCCTCAAAAATGCAAACGACCATTAGCATCTGGAAGTATTACAATTAAAAATGGATTATTATTAATGTTATTGTTAATGATTTCGACACTTGTCGTTTCTTTAATAATTTCAAAAGATTTGTTTTTTGTTATCGCTTTATATATTGTTTTAAATTTCTTTTATTCAAAATGGCTTAAACACATTGCTATACTAGATGTAAATATTATAGCAATAGGTTTTATACTTAGAATTGTCGCTGGATCAGTTGTAAGTGATGTTATTCCTTCCATTTGGATTTTATTGATAACTTATCTTTTAGCTTTGTTTTTAGGAATTTCTAAACGAAGAACAGATGTAGTTTATGCGCAAAGTGGTAAAGATGTTAGGAAAAATATTGAAGGTTATAATTTAGTTTTTGTAGATATTATTCTTGGAATTTTAGCATCTATAATTATAGTTTGTTACATCTTTTATTGTATTTCTCCAGAAGTACAACTTCATTATAACTCTAAATTATTATATGTATCAATAATTTTTGTAGTTAACGGAATTTTTAGATATTTAAAATTAGTTTTTGTAAATCAATCAACTTATTCACCAACTAAGATAGTTTTAAAAGATAGATTTATTCAAGTAACTATAATTGCTTGGTTATTATTAATGAGTTATTTGTTGTATTTTAGAAGTTAATATGAAAACGCTAGTATTAGTTGACTTTGATAAAACGCTTTATAAAAAAGATAGTCTAATAGAATTTACAAAGTTCTATAAAGGATATTTTAATCTTTGTATAGGGTTTCTATTACTATTTCCATCACTTTTAAAATGGAAAATTGGAATAATTTCTAATGAAAAAGCT
>NZ_JAYUPK010000119.1:0-16197 GCF_043760115.1 Flavobacterium sp. | reverse complement strand
GAACTCAAGGTACTAAACGTGTCTGACCGTTCTCAAACCAAGCTGTGTCAAAGCCATCTCTTAATAAGATCGTCTTTGTAGAAGCTCCAACATTAGTTCCGTTGTCAATCATCACACCATCTATTAATGTTGTTCCGTTGTATTTTGGAATTGAATTTGTCGTTGTAGACGAAACTTGTGGGTCATTTTCTGTTACAGATAATGTTGTTGGATTCACCCAAGTTCCATTTCCAGCGGCATCACTTTGCAAAACAAAATTGGCAGTTGCACCATTTGTAACTTGTAAATTAGTGGTTTTGGTTTTTCCTGCTACTTCAAGTTTATCAGTTGGATTTATTACACCAATGCCAAGATTTCCATTAGAAATACTCATGGCTCTCAAGGTTCCAAATTTATTTCCTGCACCAGTTCCATTTGTAAAAAAATCTAATCGTCCCCAAAAAGCGCCTGTTGCATTATCTCCTGATTCTATATAAGCTGGTCGCCATTCGTTAACAGTACTTTTATCACTTATAAATGTCAATCTACTCGCTCCAAACCCAGCTGTTGAACTTAATTTCAGTTCAAGTGGATTATCTGGACCAGCAATTTCCAATTTAGATTGTGGATTTGTTATACCTATTCCAACATTTGTAGAATTGTCATGAATAATTCCATCAACTAGATTTGTTCCATTCCATTTAGGAACTTTATTAGCAGTTACAGATCCAACTTTTGGGTCAATTTCTGATGTTATGCCGTTTACTTTTATCCATATTGAACTTGAATTTTTCCAATAATAAAATCCTGCTAAATTTACACCTACAGTTTGTGTTAAATAAACCATCATTCCGTCTTGGGCAGATGTTGGGTTTACAACTGGGAAAGCATCAATTTTAGGAAGTAATATTCCATCGGTATTTGCTGGAGTAGCTTGATTACTAGATTTAATTTCAAGTTGAGCGTCTGGAGTGGTTGTATTAATGCCTACTTGAGCATTTGAAATAAAACTAAATCCTATAAACGACATTAAAAAATATAATTTTTTACTGAAAATTTTACTTTTATTTGAGAAGATTTCGTTATTCGAGCCAAAAAGAAGAACTGTTATGGTAATTTTCGAATTCATAATAAATAATTTTTTGTAAAAATAATTGCGTTATTTAAGTCGTACAATACTGTAATTAGGTATATGTTAAGGAATTACTAATATTTTATGATTTATTTAGTATGTTTGTCTCAATAATTAGTAATTATGTCCATAAAAATAATTCTAGCCGATGATCATTCCTTATATCTACAAGGTTTAATACTGATATTAAAAGAAAATGAAAATTTTGAAATTTTAGGCAATGCCAATTCTGGATGCGATGCTATTGAAATGGCAAAAAAATTTAATAAAGAAGCAGATGTTTTTTTACTGGATTTACATTTGCCCGATATGAATGCCATTGAAATTGTTACAGAAATAAGGAAGTTTTCTTCCGATTTAAAAATTATTATGTTAACTCATCAAAAAGGAAATCGTTATTTACCGAAGTTAGTGAAGCTAGGAATTAGTGGATATTTACTTAAAAACATAGATGCTAAAGATTTTATTGAAGCATTAACTATTGTTGCAAATGGAGGTGAATATTATAGTCCTAATATTACAGATATTACCAAAGATGAAGATGTATATATAAAAAGTAGTGTCATTATTTTTAACGAAACCAAAGATATAATGCTGAGTGATCGCGAAAAAGAAATATTGGTAATGGTTTGCAACGAGAAAGCAAGTAAAGAAATTGGCGAGTTACTTCATATAAGTACAGGTACAGTAGATACGCATCGCAAAAATATTATGCAAAAACTTGGCGTGACAAACTCGGTTGGATTGGTAAAATATGCTTTGAAACAACGATTGATTTAACTTAGAGGTTTAGAGAATTAGAGTTTAGGCAGTTTAAAAATAAATCCATAAAAATAAGTCAAAAATTTTAACTCTAAACCTCTAAACCTCTAAACCTCTATGTTATAATTCCAATTTCACACTAGTTCCAACATCATAAAAATAAGTCAAAATTTTAACTCTAAACCTCTAAATCTCTATGTTATAATTCCAATTTCACACTCGTTCCAACATCATTTTTCTCGAAAATAATATTTGCACCAATAGCTTCTGCAAATTCATAACATAGCTTTAAGCCTAAACCAGTTCCTTTACTTTCTATTTTATCTAACTTTTTAGCGTTGAGGTAACCAATCATTTCATCGGTCATCCCAAAACCTTGATCTTTTATTGTGATGGTTTTGGTTGCAGAATTAGATACAATTTCAATTTCGGATGTGTTGCCTGAATATTTTATGGCGTTGTTTATCAAGTTTCTTAAAATTAACGACAATATCGATTTATCAGATTCTAAAGTAAAATCCTTATCCAAATTATCATTCAATTTTATAAATTTCAATTGTGCTTGCGGACGATAAATACCAATTATTTCTTTAATAATTTCGCTAATATTTTGTTTTTTTAATTTTGCAGAAATTCCATCTTTTTGAATCGCTGTCCAATGCAACATATTGTCTAATAAACCTTGCATGGGCTGAATTGCAGCATCGACAGTTTTAAATGCTTCCAGCAATTCATCAGAATTGTTTTTTCTAGAAATTATTTGTTGGTTGTAATTAGTAATTGCCGTAATCGGATTTAGTAAATCGTGGCTCATCATCGAGATTAGTTGTTCTTTGCTGTTATTTGATTTTTGAAGGCTTTCTTCCGATGTTATAAGTTCGGTATTTAAGGTTTTTAACGTATTATTTTGACGATTTATTTTATCGTTTATTTCGGTCAATTGCGTGTTGGTTTTTCGTTTTTGACGGTACAAAAAATAAGTAAAACCAACGCCAGCCAATGCCAAAAGCGCAAAACTTCCAAACGCCAATTTCTGATTTTTTTCTTTAGATAATTTAGCCGATGCAATAATTTTTTGGTTGGCATTGGCGATTGAGTCTTTGATAGATTTTTTTTCAAAATTAAAGTTTAGTTGTTGTTTTAAAATTGATGTTTGTGTATTTACGCCATATAAACTATCTTTAAGTTTGGTGTAATCCACATAATATTTCAGTGCCAAATCTGATTTTCCTATTTTTTTATAAATAGTGTATAAATTTTCTAAAACAGTAATTTTTGTATCAAATGTTCCAGCTAAATTTGATGCTTGCAAAGCTTTCAATTCATACTTTTCTGCATTTATAAAATCTTTTTTCTCCAAATATAGATTTCCAAGTGAACTAAAAGCAATCGGAATTTGTAAAGCATTTTTATTTTTAGTGATAAGCACTAAATTAGAATCTAAATATTTTTTTGATAATTTGAATGTTTTATAATCATTAATTCCATTTTTAATTTGCTTCAAATAAAAATTTCCAATTGCAGCATAACTTGTTGCTGTTTCAGATTCATCACCAATTTTTTTGGCTATTTCAAGTGCTTTAAATAATGATTTTTTAGCTTTTTCAAATTGAGTCGATTTAGAATCAATCTCATTATTTTCTTTATTTGATAATTCAAAATATAACTGTCCTATCGAGTTTAAAATTCTTACTTCAACTTGCTTGATATTTAATTTTTTAGCTAAAAAAAGTGATTTTTTATAAGAATTTATAGCTTCTAAATTATTATTAGATAATTGATATAAAATTCCTAAATTAATGTAATTAATACAGATACCACGTTCATCATTGAGCTCTTGTGCTATTTTTAGACTTTTCAAATAGCATTTTATTGAATTATTAAAGTCGCCCATTTTTTGATAAGTAATTCCCATATCGCCATACGAACCGCCTAAATTATACTTGTCTTTATAAAAAGCATCTACTGCAATACATTTTTGATGATAAAATAAGGCGTCTTTATAATTTGTAAGTTCAGTATGTAAATTACCAAGATTACTATAACTGGCACCTAAATCTTTTTTTATGTTTAGTATTTGTCTTAATTTCAATGCTTTATTGTTAAATATCAATGCCGAATCTAAAATACCTGAATAGAAGTAGGCAGAACCAATTCTATGGTAACTACTGGCAATCAATCTATTATTTTTTAATTTTTGTGCAATTTGCAGCGCTTTAAAACCGTACATTTTACTAACATTCAATTCAAAATCGGCACTTTCACGGCTCAACAAATTAAGATTATTAATTTTTATTGTGTCACTTTTAGCGAGTTTAACAATTTGCTTCAATGAATCAATAGTTTTACTTTGAGAAAAAGATTGAATTGAAAAACTTAATACTAACAGAATTATAATTTTTTTCATATTCAAATTTAACATTTTATTAATAAAAATCAATACCTAATTCCAGTATTATTTCATGAAAATTTCTATTTCTATAATTTAATTGTAAATTTACACTCTCAATTTTTTGACAACGATTTCATTAATTGAGCAATCTTATGGAAAATAAAAAAAAAGTTGCCTTCTACACTTTAGGATGCAAATTAAATTTCTCTGAAACATCTACAATTGCAAGAAATTTTCAAGACGAAGGTTTTGAAAGAGTTGATTTTGAAGAAGTTGCAGATATGTATGTAATCAATACTTGTTCAGTGACAGAAAATGCCGACAAACAATTTAAACAAATTGTAAAAAAAGCATTAAAACTTAATGACAAAGCTTTTATTGCAGCTGTTGGTTGTTACGCTCAATTAAAACCCGAAGAATTAGCTGCGGTTGATGGTGTAGATTTAGTTCTTGGAGCCACAGAAAAATTTAAGATTACCGATTATATTAATGATTTATCCAAAAATGATATGGGCGAAATTCACTCGTGCGAGATTGGAGAAGCCGATTTTTATGTTGGAAGTTATTCCATTGGCGATAGAACTCGTGCTTTTTTGAAAGTGCAAGATGGTTGCGATTACAAATGTACGTATTGCACAATTCCTTTGGCACGAGGAATTTCTAGAAGCGATGCGTTAGAAAATGTATTGCAAAATGCTTCCGATATTTCGAAACAAGGCATTAAAGAAATCGTTTTAACAGGCGTAAACATTGGCGATTACGGAAAAGGTGAATTCGGAAATAAAAAACATGAACATACTTTTCTTGATTTAGTAAAAGCTTTGGATGAAGTTGAAGGCATTGAGCGATTAAGAATTTCTTCTATTGAACCTAATTTATTGAAAAATGAAACTATCGATTTTGTTTCAAAAAGTAGAACATTTGTACCACATTTTCATATTCCGTTACAATCAGGAAGCAATGAAATTTTAGGTAAAATGAAGCGTCGTTATCAACGAGAAGTTTATACTGATAGAGTTGATAATATTCGAAAAGCGATGCCAAACGCTTGCATTGGTGTTGATGTAATTGTTGGTTTTCCTGGAGAAACTGATGAACATTTCTTAGAAACTTACAATTTTTTGAATGAAATGGATATTTCTTATTTACACGTTTTTACTTATTCTGAAAGAGACAATACTGAAGCTGCAATTATGGAAAATGTTGTTCCTTTGAATGTTAGAAACAAAAGAAGTAAAATGCTACGTGGTTTATCAGTAAAAAAACGTCGTGCTTTTTATGAATCTCAAATTGGAACTAACAGAACGGTACTTTTTGAAAGTGAAAATAAAGAAGGATACATTCACGGTTTTACAGAAAATTATGTCAAAGTAAAAACACCTTGGAATCCTGAATTGGTAAATACTTTACACGAAATTAATTTGACAAAAATTGATGATGATGGAAGTGTTAGATTGAAGTTTTTACAAGTCAATGTATAAATGTATATTGTATAATGTAAAAATTGTAAAAAGTTAAATAACATTTTGAGATTTCTATAAAATTAAAAATCAAATACTGTTATACGATATACGATATACAATTTTACAATATACAGTTCTTAGTACTTATAATGAAATCGAATCTTTGTGATTCTAAAAACCGTCTCACTATATTGTTCTATAAATTCAAATTTATTTCTTCCAAGTCGGTTTAAATTAATTATTGAAGTAGCATCAATTTCATAATATAAACCGTTGCCTTCCATCATAAATTTATTGCCATTGTTTCTATAAGCTGATCGTTGCAATATAAATTCTGATAAACTCCAAGTGGTTTGTTCTGCATCAAAATCATCTTTTACATTAGATAACCCAATTGTAATTTCTGTTTTGCAACCATAATATTTTTCGATGTTTTCGAAAAAAGTAATAATTTGTAATCTTGTCTCTTCTGAATTCATTTTATAAATATAAGAATTCTAGAATTACAACTTAAAATTTAACTACTTTTTTAATTACAAAATTATTTTCAACTTCAATTTTGAAAAAGTAAATTCCAGATTCTAAATTGGAAACATCAATTTTACTTGCACAATTTTCTATGTTAGATATTAATTTACTTTGAGAATCAAATATTTCCAAATTAAAAATAGTGCTAATTTCAAATACGATAAAATTGTTGGTTGGATTAGGATAAAGTTTGAAATTCGAATTAAAAAAATCATTAGATAATAAATTTCCACTCACTAAATTATCAAGGTAATCTGGAATAGTATTGGAGTTTAAATCGTCATCCATAGGATTACCATTTCCATTATAATCTTCATTTATTGTAGTGTAAGTATCGCCATCATCGTTATTGTCTTTAAAATTAAAACGACCATCAGCATCAGTATCAGTATCAATTAAAATTAAATTTCCATTTAAATCTTCATTATTGTTTAGTACAGAATCGTTATCAATATCTCCATTTGGATCTACACATTGCAATGTAACTTCACCATAATAATAATTCAAATCAGCTTCATTGTATTGTGTTCCAGTTCCGTTATAAACAAATTTTAAATAACAATCTTGGGCAAAAATTACAGTATTTGTAAATGTTGCAGCCAGTGCATTTGTACCGTTTAATAAATCTTGTGAGTTGGTGTAAACTTCAATAGAATAGCCACTTAAATTAAAATTGTTTTCTTGAAGCGCTAAATTTCTGATGAAAGTATTTGTATAATAATCAATATTAAACGATGTGTAACCGTCATAATCTTGATCTATAACCGAAAAATATTTTATTCCTGGTGGACCAGGAATTTGAGAAAAAGAACTAAAACTAACTAATAATAAAAAAGCAAGTAGATTTTTTTTCATAAATATTTATTTTAAATTTTAACAACTTTTTTAATTATGAAATTATTTTCAAATTCAATTTTGAAAAAGTAAATTCCAGATTCTAAATAAGAAATGTCAATCTTGTTTTTGCAGTTTTCAACTGAATTAATAATTTGACCTTTAGTATTAATTATTTTTAAATTAAAACTTGAACTGGTTTCAAATTCTATAAAATTGGATGTTGGGTTAGGATAAATTTTAAATTTCGAATTCAAAATTTCTAAAACAGATAAATTTCCAGAAACTAAATTGTCTAGATAATCTGGAATCGAATTACCATTTAAATCATCATCTAAAAAATTACCATTTCCATTATAATCTTCATCAATAGTATTTACTAAATCTCCATCATCATCAATATCTCTATAATTTGCAATTCTGTCACCGTCAGTATCATCATCAATTAATATTAAATTTGAATTTAAATCTTCAATTGAGTTTACAATATTGTCGTTGTCAAAATCTCCATTTGAAGAATTTGTTGCTAATATGTGACAACTAAAATAATATAATAAATTAGGTTCATCATAATAATTTCCACTACCTGAATATGTCAATTTTAAAGAGCAGAATTGAGTGTTTGCTTCTATATTTTGATAATTATTTGTAGTTATAGGATTTGAATTATTATTATAGTCAGTATCTGATGGGAATAATACCAAATTATAACCACTTAGATTATAGCTTAAATTCAAAGCATGATCTCTTATGTAATTTAAATAATAATCAATTTCGAATACTACAAATCCATCATTATCACTATCGATTTTGTCAAAAGTTAAACATGGTGGTGGTGGTGGAATTTGAGAAAATGAATTAAAACTAACTAATAATAAAAAAATAAGTAGATTTTTTTTCATAAATATTGATTTTAAATTTTAATTCCAGGAGGCAATAAATCTCTGTAAGTGGTATTTTTTCTAAAAAATAAAGCAATTTTTGGCAAAATAGGAACTACTTTTAACTTGCGTTCGTAAGCAATTTCCATAATGTTTTTTAATAAATCATTTATGAATTCCTCATCTTCAAATCCGTCTGGAGTATTAATTCTAGTAAGAAAAATTTTCTTTTCTTGAAAAGAATATTCAAGCGAAACCAATTTTTCATCAACAAAAGTTTCAAATTGCCTTGCAAATGTATTGTCTTTAATTTCCATTTTTTGTAAAAATAACGATGTGTTCATATCCAAGTCAATCAAAATAAGTAATTTTATGCAAATTTCGGAATAAATTATGGATTAGTAACCGAAATTAGTTAAAAATATGAATAAGATTCCAGTTTATTTAATGCCAGGTTTGGCTGCAAGTGCTACTATATTTGAACGAATTGATTTACCCAAAGATACATTTGAAGTGTTCTTATTAGAATGGTTTATACCAGAAAAACTAGAAACATTACAATCTTATGCCAAGCGAATGGCTGAAAATGTTAAACATAAAGATGCTGTTTTAGTTGGCGTATCCTTTGGTGGAATTCTGGTTCAAGAAATGGCACAATTTTTAACTTTAAAAAAATTAATTATTGTTTCTAGCGTAAAATCTAACAAAGAATTGCCTAGAAGAATGAAGCTTGTAAAAACTACAAAAGCATATAAATTATTACCCACAAGTCTTCTGGCAAATATTGAATTACTTGTAAAATATGCTTTTGGCAATGTAATTAAACAACGTTTAAAATTATATGAACGCTATTTGCATATGCGAAACAAAGATTATTTAGATTGGGCAATAGAGCAAGTTATTTGTTGGGAAAGAGTAGAAGTAGATTTAAATGTAATTCATATTCATGGTGATGAAGATGAGGTTTTTCCATCTAAAAATATTAAAAATTTTATAAATGTAAAAGGCGGAACGCATTTAATGATTTTAAATCGATACAAATGGTTCAATCAAAATTTACCAAAACTGATTTTAGATACAGATTAGTACTATTAATAGAATGGCTTTTTGTAAATTTGCACCTCAAAATCAATAATTATGAAAAAAATTCACATATTTGGTATAATTACGTTAGTTATTTTGGCTAGTTGTACTTTAATTTTTGCTACCAAAGCCAATGTAAATTCATCTGAAACAAGAAAAGGAACAGCTCAATATTTTCCGTCAGAAGTTGATTTTGCAGGAGAAAAAACACCACTTACAATTGCCGATGTTAAAGAGCGTTTTGATAGAGAATTATTGATAAATGCCAATTTACATTCGTCAACAATTTTAATTATAAAACGTGCTAATCGTGCGTTTCCAATTATAGAACCAATTTTAAAACAATATGGCGTTCCAGACGATTTTAAATATCTTGCCGTTATTGAAAGTGCTTTAGTAAATGCTGTTTCTCCTGCTGGAGCAAGAGGAATTTGGCAATTTATGCCAGACACAGCTAAAGAAAAAGGTATGGAAGTTAGCGAATCTGTAGACGAACGTTATCATTTAATTAAATCTACTGAAGCTGCTTGTAAATATTTATTGGCTGCAAAACAAAAATTTGGAAATTGGACACTTGCTGCAGCTTCATATAATGGCGGAATGACTGGAGTAAATACTAAAATTACTGAACAAAAAGTATCAGACTATTATGATTTATTGTTAACAGATGAAACTTCTAGATATGTTTTTAGAATTCTTGCTTTAAAAGAAATAATGAAGAATGCTACTTCATATGGTTTTCAATTATCTAATAATGAGTTGTATGAAATCATTCCAACTAAAAAAATAGTTGTAGATTCTACTATTACAGATTTAGCAACATTTGCAAAAACACAAGGTATAAATTATAAAATTTTGAAAATTCATAATCCTTGGTTGCGCGATAAAAAATTATCAAATCCTACCAAAAAGAAATATGAACTTGAAATACCACTTTCTGGATATTAATTATTATTTGTAGTTACATAAGTTTCTCTTTCTACATTTTTGTGCAATAAGAAGTTTGCTAAATTATCTTGAAAATAGTTAAAGCTATAATCTAGCGCTTTCGCAAATGCAATTTTTGGTTTAACTTGAGGATTTCCTCTTTTAATATCTACAATTTCTAAATTTTTATTTAAAAAATACGAAGTTGGAAATCCTAAATAATGTTTTAAAACTGCAACGGTTTTTTCATCTGCTACATAATTTTCATTGGCATAACATACTTTAATATCCAATCCAAATTTCGAACTTATTTTTTGAACTTCTTTTTTAGTATTCCAAAAAAGTACAATTAATTGAAAATCGGTAGCATATTTTTTAGCAATTTTATTCAAAGCTGGAATTTCTGCTTTATTTAAAACGCACCAAGATGAGTAAGTAATAATAAATATTGGCTTATTAATTTTAGCTAATTTCACTTTTTTTCCTTTAACATTTTTTAAAGTAAAATTTTCCAATTTCGTACCAACAAGATAGTTATCTACTATGGAATCAAATAATAAATTAGCTTTTGTAACATCATTTTCTTTGTAAGCTACTTCTGTTGCTATATTTAATTTTGTAATATGCTTTTTAATTTCATCTGAAAATAAAACAACCTTCGATTGACTGTATGAAGTATAGAAAAATAGTAAATTCAGTATAATTAGTGTAAAATTCTTCATAATTAACTTAATTTGTTATTTAAACTTAAGACTTATTAACAAATCATGGTTAATATCTCAATATAAATCCGATAAAAATCCTTAAGATTAAAAAAAATAAGATTTTACGCATAAAAAAACCACGTGTTATCGTGGTTAGTATTGAAAATGAAGTGGTTGTATGTTATATTTTCTTCATTTGATCTTTCATCATTGTAATTTGATCTTTTAACATTCCTTGTTTGTCCAATTTTTTTACTTCTGCAATCAAAGCAGTTGCTTCAATTTTTCTTCTTCTAGACATTGCAATTCCTGCTAAGTTTAATTTTGCAACTGCCAAATCCATATCCATATTTAAACCCAACCGAATAGCTTTTTTAAAGAATTTTTCAGCTTGTAATAAATTGGTTTGAGATAACATTAAACCTTGCAAATAATTGTAGTAACCTTGTTGTTTTTGAACCAAAGCCGTTTCGGGATTTGTAATTTTTGATAACCATTTTTGAGCGCCAGAAAAGTTCTGTTTTCTCAATTGTAAAAACGCAAGAAGTATAAATTCGTTTTTGAAATATAAAAAAACAGGAATAATTGCTATAAAAATAAGAAAAATTCCGTTACCAATATTACCTTCTGTAAACTGCCAAACTGCTGTAATTAAGATTAAACCTGCAATAACAAGTTTGATATTTCTGTGAAACATAGTTAAAATATTTAAGTTACAAAGGTATGAAAGTTTTTCAAAATATTTTTCATAAAACTACTTGCCAGAAAAAAAAAGGTTTGTATATTTGCACTCGGTTTAAAAATGTCAAATTTTTTAAACTTCACAAACATAATTATCATCACATTTTAAAGATACAACGCAATGAGCAAAAGAACGTTCCAACCATCGAAAAGAAAAAGAAGAAATAAACACGGATTTATGGACAGAATGGAAACTCCAAATGGAAGAAAAGTACTTGCGCGTCGTAGAGCGAAAGGAAGACATAAATTGACAGTTTCTTGCGAACCAAGACACAAAAAATAATGATTAGCAATTAATCAATATCAAGCCGTTACTATTTTTTAGTAGCGGCTTTTTTTATATAATTTATAATTTTTATTTAAATACTAATTAGCACATAATATAGGAATTACGATTTGAAATTTCAAATTGAAAAAATTTGTAACTTTGTAAAAATATTTATTTTATGAACATTTCAATATTTACACGTAGACAGAATGATAAGCTAGTAAAGTACTTGATTAAGAGTCAAAAAGAACTTATCGAAGAGTGTCATAAAGACTTTAAAACTAAAGAATTTCAAGATTCAATAGCACGATTAAGAGCTAAAAACAAGCTTAGGTATGGAGTATAGTTTTGAGTTCATTGGAGGGTTAAATAATAGTTATTCAATTGTAACTCAATCTGATGTTATTTATGAAATAAAATTTAAACCTTCTAGTTATTTAATTGAAATTGATGACATTATAAATGAGTTAGTTTTTGAATTTGTTATCGAAGTTTTATATAAACCAGTAAATGTAGCATTAACATTAGATAAATTAATTGGACCAACAATTAATAAAATTTTCAAAGATTTTTATAGTCTTCATAATAAATCTGTTACAGTTTACATTTGTGATTCATCAGATGGAAAACATTATATAAGAAAAAGAAAATTCGACCATTGGTTTGAAGAATTTAATGATACTACTTTTATTAAATTTGATGATATTGTAACTGATGCCGAACAGAATGAATATCCAGTATCTTTTATATTAAAAAAAGACAATCCTAATTTTCATGCTATATTAGATATTTTATCAAAAATTGTTTCAACTAATAATGATGATAAATCAGTCTAGGTAAATTTTATTAATTTTAAATTTCTGTATTAAATTATAAAATCAACACAACTACAACAATAACAATAACAATAGAATCTGATTCGCAATTGCGAACAGATTAAACAACTAACTACAATGCCAAAAGACATTTCAATAAAATCGGTTTTAATAATAGGTTCAGGTCCAATTGTAATAGGTCAAGCTTGCGAGTTTGATTATGCAGGTTCACAATCGGCAAGATCAATTCGTGAAGAAGGAATAGAAGTAATTCTAATAAATTCCAATCCAGCAACAATAATGACCGATCCATCAATGGCAGATCACATTTATTTATTGCCGTTAACTACAAAATCAATTATTCAAATTCTAAAAGAACATCCACAAATTGATTCTGTTTTGCCAACAATGGGTGGACAAACCGCTTTAAATTTATGTTTAGAAGCTGACGAAAAAGGAATTTGGAACGATTTTAATGTCAAAATGATTGGTGTCGATGTAAACGCCATTAACATTACAGAAAATCGAGATCAGTTTAAAGATTTACTCAAAAAAATTGGAGTGCCATCGGCTCCAGCAGAAATTTGTACCTCAATGCTTCGTGGAAAAGAAATTGCACAAGAATTTGGCTTTCCATTAGTAATTCGTCCCTCATTTACACTTGGCGGAACTGGAGCAGCAATAGTTTACAAAAAAGAAGATTTTGCCGAAAAACTAACCTACGGTTTAGAAATGTCACCAATTCATGAAGTATTGATTGACAAAGCATTAATGGGTTGGAAAGAATATGAACTAGAACTTTTACGCGATAAAAACGACAACGTAGTTATTATTTGTTCCATAGAAAATATGGATCCAATGGGAATTCATACTGGAGATTCTATAACGGTTGCGCCAGCAATGACGTTGTCGGACACAACGTTTCAAAGAATGCGCGATTATGCTATTTTAATGATGCGTTCTATAGGAAATTTTGCTGGAGGTTGTAATGTGCAATTCGCAGTTTCACCAGACGAAAAAGAAGATATTGTTGCCATAGAAATCAATCCAAGAGTTTCACGTTCATCTGCTTTAGCGTCAAAAGCGACTGGTTATCCGATTGCGAAAATTGCATCTAAATTAGCTTTGGGATATAATTTGGATGAACTTCAAAACCAAATTACAAAATCTACATCTGCATTATTTGAACCAACTTTGGATTATGTAATTGTAAAAATACCTAGATGGAATTTCGATAAATTTGAAGGCGCAGATAGAACTCTTGGTTTACAAATGAAATCCGTTGGAGAAGTTATGGGAATTGGACGTTCTTTTCAAGAAGCACTTCACAAAGCCACACAATCATTAGAAATAAAAAGAAACGGACTTGGTGCCGACGGAAAAGGATATAAAAATTACGAGCAAATTATAGAAAAATTAACCTATGCAAGTTGGGACAGAGTTTTTGTAATTTATGATGCCATTGCGATGGGAATTCCGCTTTCTAGAATTCACGAAATCACCAAAATAGATATGTGGTTCTTGAAACAATATGAAGAATTGTATACCTTAGAAAAAGAAATTTCTAAATATAATGTTACCAATCTTCCAAAGGAATTGTTGTTAGAATCTAAGCAAAAAGGTTTTGCCGACAGACAAATTGCGCACATGATGGGTTGTTTGGAAAGTCAGGTTTATAAATTACGTGATGATTTGAATGTTAAACGAGTTTATAAATTGGTTGACACTTGCGCAGCCGAATTCAAAGCATTAACACCTTATTATTATTCGACTTTTGAAGCAGAAATCGAAACTGCAACTGGAGAAAAATACGTTCATAACGAAAGTATTGTAACCGATAAAAAGAAAGTTGTAGTTCTTGGTTCTGGTCCAAACAGAATTGGGCAAGGAATAGAATTTGATTATTCTTGTGTTCACGGAGTTTTGGCAGCCAAAGAATGTGGTTATGAAACGATAATGATCAATTGCAATCCAGAAACGGTTTCTACCGATTTTGATACAGCAGATAAATTGTATTTTGAACCTGTTTTTTGGGAACATATTTATGATATTATTCGACACGAAAAACCAGAAGGTGTAATTGTGCAACTTGGTGGACAAACGGCTTTAAAATTGGCGGAAAAATTATCTAAATATGGAATAAAAATTCTTGGAACTTCATTTGATGCATTAGATTTAGCCGAAGATAGAGGACGATTTTCAGAATTATTATCAGAATTAAAAATACCATTTCCACAATTCGGAATTGCCGAAAATGCAGATCAAGCAAGTGCTTTGGCAGATGTTTTAGATTTTCCATTATTAGTTCGACCTTCTTATGTTTTGGGTGGTCAAGGAATGAAAATCGTAATCAATAAGCAAGAACTTGAAGAACACGTTATCGATTTGTTGAAAAACATTCCTGGAAATAAATTATTATTGGATCATTATTTAGATGGAGCAATTGAAGCCGAAGCTGATGCAATTTGCGATGGAGAAAATGTGTATATAATAGGAATTATGGAACATATCGAACCTTGCGGTATACATTCTGGCGATTCTAATGCAACTTTGCCACCATTTAATTTGGGAGAATTTGTAATGCAACAAATAAAAGATCATACTAAAAAAATTGCTTTGGCATTGCGAACTGTTGGATTAATAAATATTCAATTTGCTATAAAAGACGATATTGTTTATATTATTGAAGCAAATCCAAGAGCTTCAAGAACGGTTCCGTTTATTGCAAAAGCGTATGGCGAACCTTATGTAAATTATGCCACAAAAGTTATGCTTGGTGTAAATAAAGTAACCGATTTTACTTTTAATCCGCATTTAAAAGGATATGCGATTAAGCAACCTGTTTTTTCTTTCAGTAAATTTCAAAATGTGAATAAAGCACTTGGACCAGAAATGAAAAGTACCGGAGAAAGTATTTTATTTATTGATGATTTGAAGGATGATCAGTTTTATGAATTGTATTCTAGAAGAAAGATGTATTTGAGTAAATAGCCATTATTTCTTAAAAAGTAAAATCCCAATCTAGAAACTTTAGATTGGGATTTTTATTATTGAGTAAAAAGCTTCTTAGTATTTTTTACTTAAATCAATTAATAGTTTAAGCAATTTCTTTAAGCTCATCTGGAAATGGTCTATAAGCATAATAATGTAATACTTCTTCAATTGCTTTTTGTAATGCCAAATTTATTGGTAACATTGTTGTTGCCATTTTAAAATCTATTTGTGCCAATTTCATATAATAATCTGAAAAAATAGGTACATAAAGTGTTTTGTTTATTGCTTCTGATGTGTTTTTAAAATTTTCATTTTGGGTTTCTTTAATAATTTTGCAGGTTGCCAAACGTAGTTTTCCAAATTGATCTTTGCTTGCTGCAAATCCAAAAAGTCTGCATATTAATCCTCTATATTTATAATTAGAACAGCTTCCGTTATTGTTATTTATAGTATTTAAAGGTTTGTAAATATAACAGAATGAAGTATTATTATTTTTTAATTCTTCTAATGTTTCTTCTGCTTTATAATTTAAAAATAAATGAAATGCCCAAGGCAAAAATTCTAATGGTGATGCATCAATATGTGGAGTTGTACAACATTTACCGCAGCCAGAAATACAATGTAAATTAGAATCAGATTTGAATTTTGTAATTTCAACATTTAGACTATCGAACAAGTGTTCTATTTGTCTAAC
>NZ_JAYUPK010000118.1:0-41666 GCF_043760115.1 Flavobacterium sp. | reverse complement strand
TAAACACTAAATACCTTGAAGCAAAAAAGCTATCACGAAATGTAGAAAACTATTCATCTCGTCCCAAATGACGAGACTACTAAACCAGTTATGCTTTTAAAATTTATTTTACTAAAAAGTCCTAAAATTATACTTCAAGGATTTTTTTATTTAATAACCTTGTAAAGTTATAGGTATAGTATATTTGACTCTAACATTTAATCCTCTTTGTTTTCCTGGAATCCAATTTTCATATTTTAATAGTACACGAATAGCTTCTTGATCTAAACCATAACCTAAACCTTTAATAATTTTTGGTTCTACAATTTTACCTGTTGCATCAATAACAAATTCAATTAAAATTTTACCCTTAATTTTTAATTGTATAGATTCGATTGTATAGTTAAAATTACCACCAATAAATTTATAAAAATGAGTAATTCCTTTTTTTGGTTCAGGTTTTTGCTCAACAATTAAATAACTAATTTTATTTCCTTCTTTATCCGTGATTACACCAGAAATAAATTTTCCTTCATCATAAGATTCAACATAACTAACTTGATTTAAAGTTGATTCACCTGTCCAAACACCATTTTTATAGCCATTTTTTATAGCTCCAGAATCTTTACTTTTTTTAACCGAATTATTATAAAAACCATTTCCATCAACAACTAACTGATTATTATTTTCATCCCAAAATTGAACTATTTTATAAGATTTTCCAGTTTCCCATTCTTCAATTGTAAATTCTCCAACCTCTCTTTTATTTCCATTTTCATACCATTTTTCTACCTTTCCAAAAGGTTTTCCATCTATAAAGAATGTTGAGTCTTCTTTGTTTCCATTTTTAAAGTAAGTTAGAATTTCTTTATTTAATTTTCCGCTTTCTTTTTTATCAATAAATCCTTCTTGATAAACGCTTCCAGATTTATAGTATTTAAAAAACTTATATTCTAATTTTTCCAATGAATAATCTTTAATTACTTTTTTATAAAAATAATTTTCAGCGATAGTTTCTCTTTCCAATGAATCTAAATAAATAATTTTATCATTTGATTCTTGTGCAAAAAGCACTTTTGTAAAAAATAGAAAGAATAAGATAGTTTTTTTCATAAAAGCATTTTTAAACTGCAACAACTCCTTTAATTAATGGATGTGGATCATAACCTTCAAGTTTAAAATCTTCAAATGTAAAATCGAAAATGTTTTTTATTGCTGGATTTAAAATCATTTTTGGTAATGGCTTTATATCTCTAGATAATTGTAATTCAAGTTGCTCAAAATGATTGTTGTAAATGTGTGCATCGCCAAATGTGTGTATAAATTCGCCAACTTGTAAATTACAAACTTGCGCAATCATCATTGTAAACAAAGCATAAGAAGCAATATTAAATGGTACGCCAAGAAAAATATCTGCACTTCTTTGGTATAATTGACATGATAATTTTCCTTCTGAAACATAAAATTGAAAAAATGCGTGACATGGTGGCAAAGCTACTTTTCCGTTTTCTATATTTTCTGCAAATGATTTAGTTGTATCGGGTAAAACTGATGGATTCCAAGCAGAAACTAACATTCGTCTGCTGTTTTGATTTGTTTTTAAAGTTTCAATTAATTCGGTAATTTGGTCTATCTCTTCACTGTTCCAGTTGCGCCATTGATGACCATAAACTGGACCTAAATCGCCATTTTCATTTGCCCATTCGTCCCAAATTCGTACTCCATTTTCTTTTAAATAACCAATATTGGTATCGCCTTTTAAAAACCAAAGCAATTCGTAGATTATAGATTTTAGGTGTAACTTTTTGGTTGTTACCATTGGAAAACCATCGGCTAAATCGAAACGCATTTGATAGCCAAAAACACTTTTAGTTCCTGTACCAGTTCTATCGCCTTTTTGTGTTCCGTTTTCTAAAACGTGTTTTACTAAATCGTGGTATTGTTTCAAGAGAAAAAGTTTAAGAGTTTAAAATTGTTTAAAAGTTTAAAAAGAGTTTAAGTGTTTAAAAATGTTAAAAAGTTATGTGTTTAAAATTGTTTAAAGTTTTAATATTCTAATTTTTTACTGATAGCTACAACTGAAAACTGAATACTGAAAACTGAATACTGAACACTGAGTACTTTCTTACGATTCTCTTTTAGAAATTTCATCACGAATTCGTGCTGCTTTTTCATAATCTTCTTCTTGTACAGCCATTTCTAGAAACTCGTGCAACTCTATTAAGCTAAATTTTTTATAATCGTTTTTAGAAGTTGTGTCGTCATTTTCTATTCCAAATGTTTCTGGAGTTGAAAGTACGCCTTCATCATCAGCATTTTGATTTTCTATATCGTTTGGATTGGCGTTTAAATAAATTCCGGCTTTATCGAGAATGTTTTTATAGGTAAAAATTGGTGCAGCAAATCGAAGTGCTAATGCAATTGCATCTGATGTTCGTGCATCTATAATTTCTTCTATTTTGTCTCTTTCGCAAATGATACTTGAGTAGAAAACGCCATCGACCAACTTGTGAATTATTACTTGTTTTACTACAATATCAAATCTATCTGCAAAACTTTTAAATAAATCGTGGGTTAATGGTCTTGGTGGTTTTATTTCTTTTTCTAAAGCTATTGCTATAGATTGTGCTTCGAATGCTCCAATTACTATTGGTAATTTTCTTTCGCCATCAACTTCGTTCAAAATTAATGCATAAGCACCGTTTTGGGTTTGACTATAAGAAATTCCTTTTATTGTTAGTTTTACTAAACTCATATTATTTTGTTTTGCCACAAAGGCGCAAAGTCACAAAGCTTTTTTTTAAACTCGCAAAATTGCTGAGATAAAAAAAATATTTTTATTAATTAAATAGTGTTGAATCTTTTACATTTTCTTATTGAAAAGTGAATTAAAATTCAATACAATCGGACAATTAGCCCTGATAGAAGCGGTATCTTTTTAACCTGTCAGGTTTTAAAAACCTGACAGGTTAAAAAATTTAGCGTATAGCAGGAATTACCATCGCAAAGAAACAAAAAACTTTTGCTTCTAAAAAAAATAAGCTACCTAAAAATTAATTTTAGATAGCTTTTATTATAAATTTAAAAAAGTAAACTTTAAATTTTAATTCTGTTGTGCTTTAAATTCTTTTAATTTTGCTGTTAATCTTGGCAAAATATCAAATGCATCACCAACTATTCCATAATCAGCAACTTTAAAAAATGGCGCATCGGCATCAGCATTTATTACTACTTTTACTTTTGACGAATTTACTCCAGCAATGTGTTGAATGGCGCCAGAAATTCCTACTGCAATGTATAAATTGGTTGCAACTGGTTTTCCTGTTTGCCCAACGTGCTCACTGTGAGGACGCCAACCTAAATCAGAAACTGGTTTAGAGCAAGCGGTTGCTGCGCCAAGTACTGATGCTAAATCTTCTATTAATCCCCAATTTTCTGGACCTTTTAATCCACGACCACCAGAAACTACAACGTCTGCATCGGCAATTGTTACTTTTCCTGATGCTTTTTCTACAGAAATTACTTTTACCGAGAAATCGTCTTCATTTAATGTTGGAGCAAAATCTTCTTGAGTTAATGTTGAAGAATTTTCTACTAATCCGAAAGAATTTTTTCCAATTGAAAGTACTTTTACATCAGTTGAAATTTCGGTTGTGTTGAAAGCTTTATTAGAAAATGCTGTTCTTTTTACCTGAAAAGGCGAAGTTGAAATTGGTAAACCAACAACATTAGATGCAAATCCAGCTTCTAAACCAACGGCAACAAGTGGCGCAAGATATAAACTGTCTGTTGTTGAAGAAAGTACAATTACTTTGGCATTTTCTTTTTGTGCTGCTTGTTTTATAACATCGGCGAAAGCTTTAGCCGTGAAATTGGTTAGTTTATCGTTAGTTACTTTCAAAACTTTGTCAACACCATATGTAGATAATTCTGAAACATCTGTAGCGTTTATAGTAACTGCTGTTACAGTTGTGCCAAGTGATTCAGCTACTTTTTTAGCATAAGAAGCCAATTCGAAAGCTACTTTTTTTAATTTTCCTTCTGCAGATTCTGCGTATATTAATAATGACATAATTATTTTTGTTTAAAGTTTAAATAAAGTTTATAAGTTTACAAGTTTAGTTCTAAAACTCGAAACCCAAAAACTTGAAACGCGAAACTAAATTACCTTTGCTTCGTTATGTAAAGCATTTACAAGTCCATCCAAATCGTCTGCAGAAAATAATTTTACTACCGATTTTGGTGCTGGTTTTTCAAATTTTACAGCTTTAGTTTCTACTGACGCATCAACTGGTTCTAAAACAGTTAAAACCTTAGTTCTTGCTGTCATAATTCCTCTCATGTTTGGAATTCGTAAATCTTTTTCTTCTACAAGACCTTTTTGACCTCCAACAATTAATGGTAATGAGGTTGCAATAAGTTCTTTTCCTCCATCAATTTCTCTTGATGCTTTTGCAGATGTTCCATCAACAGTAAGTTCGGTACATGAATTTACAAAATTGTAACCTAATAATCCTGCTAACATTCCTGGAACCATTCCGCCATTATAATCTAATGATTCTTTTCCGCAAATGATTAAATCATAACTTCCTGTTTTTATAACTTCGGCTAGTTGTTTTGCAACATAAAAACCGTCAGTTGCTGCTGCGTTTACACGAATTGCTTCGTTTGCTCCAATTGCCAATGCTTTTCTTAACGTTGGTTCTGTATCTGGAGTTCCAACATTTACAACAGTAACATTTGCTCCTTGTTGTTCTTGAAACCAAATAGCTCTTGTTAGTCCAAACTCATCATTTGGATTAATAACATATTGAACACCATTGGTATCAAACTCTGAATCGCCATTTACAAAGTTAATTTTGGAAGTAGTATCAGGAACGTGACTGATGCAAACTAATATTTTCATTATTTATTTTTTAAAAGATTTTTTCAGATTGTAAAAGTATAAAATATATTTCTAATTTTAGTATGCGCGCATATAATTTTTATAAATTTTATCAGTATTATATCGATTTCGTAGCAAATGTAAATTGGGATAGTAAATATTTAACTTTTGTTGAATACTAAAAGTAAGAAAAGGCAAGTGATTATTTACAAGTAATATGTTTTAATGTCATTTTTAATTTTTATTTTTGCCATTCAAAATTTCCCTCGACTGCGCTCGGGATGACAAAAAAAGTTATACAATATGAGAACGATACAATTTAGAGAAGCAATTTGTGAGGCAATGAGTGAAGAAATGCGTCGCGACGAATCTGTATATTTAATGGGTGAAGAAGTTGCCGAATATAATGGTGCATACAAAGCATC
The DNA here is from genome assembly GCF_043760115.1 of Flavobacterium sp. GTDB lineage: Bacteria > Bacteroidota > Bacteroidia > Flavobacteriales > Flavobacteriaceae > Flavobacterium. Next base: position 36,377 of record NZ_JAYUPK010000118.1, on the reverse strand, counting down.
AAAAGGAATGCTTGACGAATTTGGTCCAAAAAGAGTAATTGATACTCCAATTGCAGAACTTGGTTATGCTGGAATTGCAGTTGGATCTGCAATGAATGGATGTCGTCCAATAGTAGAATACATGACATTTAACTTTTCATTGGTTGGAATTGACCAAATTATAAATAATGCTGCCAAAATGCGTCAAATGAGTGCAGGACAATTTCCTATGCCAATGGTTTTTCGTGGACCAACAGCTTCTGCAGGACAACTTGGAGCAACACATTCTCAAGCATTTGAAAACTGGTTTGCCAATACTCCAGGATTAAAAGTAGTTGTACCAAGCACAGTTTATGATGCCAAAGGTTTATTAAAAGCTGCAATTAGAGATAACGATCCTGTTATTTTTATGGAAAGCGAACAAATGTATGGCGACAAAGGAGAAGTTCCAGAAGAAGATTATATTATTCCGCTTGGTGTTGCCGATATTAAAAGAGAAGGTACAGATGTAACCATAGTTTCTTTTGGAAAAATAATAAAAGAAGCATTTATCGCTGCAGATGAATTGGCTAAAGAAGGAATATCTTGTGAAATTATCGATTTAAGGACCGTTCGCCCAATGGATTATGATTGTATTTTAACATCAGTTAAAAAAACAAATCGACTTGTAGTGCTTGAAGAAGCTTGGCCTTTTGCAAGTGTAGCTTCTGAAATTACCTATATGGTTCAAAATAAAGCATTCGATTTTCTTGATGCACCAATTCAAAGAATTACAACTGCCGATACACCAGCGCCATATTCTCCAACTTTATTAAAAGAATGGTTGCCAAATGCTAGCGAAGTTGTTAAAGCTGTTAAAAAAGTAATGTACAAATAATATAATCTATTATATTTGAAGTCACGCTTTGTCGTGACTTTTTTTTTATAAATAACTATTACTATATATGAATAAAAATATATTTTTTCTTGCCCTAACATTTTTATTATTTGGAAGTTCTTTATTTGGACAAACAAAAATTAGTGGTATTGTAATTGACAAAAAAAATCAACCCGTTGCTTATGCAAATATAGTTTTTAAAGGTTCTAATGAAGGAATTGTAACCGATGAAAACGGAAGATTTTATATGGAATCTCAAGTTACTTACAATGCAATTGTAATAGCTTTTGTGGGTTTTGCCAATAATGAAGTTGAGTTACTAAAACCAGTTACTTACGATATGAAAATTGTAATGGAAAGTGAAGAAATGCTAAAAGAAGTTGTTATTTATAACGGTAAAACTTCTAAAAAAAATAATCCAGCATTGGATATTCTTAGAAAAATTTGGGAACGTAAACGTAAAAACGGACTTAAAATGTTTGCTCAATATCAGTATGAAAAATATGAAAAAGTAGAATTTGATTTAAATACAATTGATAGTGCTTTTATGAAAAGCAAGATTTTTAAAGGAATGGAATTTGTATTTGATAAAGTAGATACTTCTAAAATTACAGGAAAAACATATCTACCAATATTTATAAATGAGTCATTATATGATGTTTATGGTGATAATAAATTTAAGAAAAACAAGGAAACTATAAAAGCCAATAAAAACTCTGGATTAACCAATGGCGATGGAATTAACACTTTTATAAAAGATTTATATAACGATTACAATATTTATGATAATTACTTAACATTTTTTGACAAAAGTTTTACAAGTCCTTTATCAACAACAGGAATTGACGTTTATAATTATGTTTTGTCAGACAGTTCATATATTGATAACAAATGGTGTTACAATATTATTTTCTATCCAAGAAGAAAAAACGAACTCACTTTTAAAGGTGATTTTTGGGTAAACGATTCCACTTATGCAATTAAAAACATCAATATGTCGGTTTCTAAAAGTGCCAATATTAACTGGGTAAAAGAAATTTATATTGAGCAAGATTTTGAAGTAGTTAGTGATTCGGTTTTTCTATTAACTAGAGATCAAATGATGACAGATTTTGCTTTAAATAAAAAAGAAAAATCGAAAGGTGTTTATGGCAAACGAACCTCTTTATACAGAAATCATAAATTTGATGATGAAAAACCAGAAAAATTTTATAAAAATGAAGTCAATTATATAGACAATGAAGTCTATCAACGTAGCGATCAATATTGGGAAGAAAATAGATTTGAAAAGCTCAATAAAGACGAAGCTGGAGTTTATAAAATGCTTGACACACTAAAAACAGTCAAGAAATTTAAGCGACTTTATAGTTTTGCATCCATTTTAGGAAGTGGTTATGTTGAGTTTAAAAACTTTGATTACGGACCAATATTTTCATCTGTAGGAACTAATGAAGTGGAAGGAATTCGATTGCGAGTTGGAGGAAGAACCTATTTTGGAAAAAACGATATTTGGCGATTACAAGGTTACACCGCTTATGGATTTAAAGATGATAAATTCAAATATGGATTGTCTGGAAAATGGATGATTGACAAAAAAAATAGAATAATAATTTCTGGAGGAAATCGTCGCGATGTAGAACAAATTGGAGCCAGTTTAACCACAACTAACGACGTTTTGGGTAGAAGTTACGCATCATCAGCACTATTTACATCTGGCAGTAATGGTAAATTGACCAATATAAATTTATCTACAGTTGCATTAGAAATTGAACCTGTTAAAAATTTTAGAATTCTAACTGGGTTTTCCTATAGAACATTAGAATCTGCATCATCAACTTTTAGCTTAGATTACTTTACAGATGCTACTTTAACAACAACAAAAAGCGATGTAAAACAAAGCGAAGCCAACATTCAATTAGAATTTACACCAGGAATGAAAAATGTAGGTTATGGTGTAGAAAGATTACCGGTAGACAGTCCATACAGCAGGTTTTTTGTAAATTATAGTCAAGGTTTTAAAGGGTTAATGAATAGCGATTTCGATTATCAAAAAGTACAATTATATTACAAACAACCTATAGTTATTGGACCACTTGGAAGAACAAATTTAACAATGGAATTGGGTAAAACATTTGGCAAAATTCCGTTAGGATTACTAAGTGTAATTCCAGGAAATCAAACCTATTTTATAATTGGTAACACTTTTAGCAATTTAAACTTCTACGAATTTGTAGCAGATGAATATGCAACACTAGTTTGGGAACATAATTTTAACGGTAAAATATTTTCACGAGTTCCGTTTATGAGAAAACTAAATTGGAGAGAAATAATAGGCATTAGAACCGTTTACGGAACAATTTCTGACCAAAACAAACTTATAAATGCGTCAGGATTAGTTTATAATTCACCAACAAAACCATACTATGAATACAGTGCAGGAATAGGAAATATTTTTAAAGTATTTCGTTTAGACTTTAGTTGGAGAGGAAATTACCGCGATATTCAAGACGCAAGTAACTTTGCAATTAAAGGAGCATTTGGATTTTATTTTTAATTTAAAGCTATTTCCAATCGTCCATTTCAAGAATTTATATAAAAATGGCAATTTTGTAAAAAGTAAAAAGAGCTTCTATGGTCGCTTTTTTACTTCAACAAAATTTGCCATTTTTATATAAATTGCTTTTCATTACCACTTGGGCTAATACACATTATTCTTATGAAAGAAGCAATAAAATATCTATCCAAAAAAGACCAAACATTACTTCATATTCTAGAGAATTTTGGAAATCCTGTCATTCAAAAAAGAGAAGAAGGATTTGCATCCATGTGTCATATCATTCTAGAACAACAAGTTTCTATTGCTTCTGCTCAAGCTTGTTACAATAAACTACAAAGTTACTTTATAGAAATAAATCCAATAAATATTTTAAATGCAACAGACGAAGAACTAAAAAAATGTGGTATTTCTCGTCAAAAAATTATTTATTTAAAAGATTTAGCAATCAAAGTTATTACTAATGAAATAGATTTTGCAAGCTTTTCCTTAAAAACAGAAACTCAAATTCGAGCCGAGTTAATAAAAATAAAAGGCGTTGGCAATTGGAGTATTGAAGTTTATTTAATGTTTTGCCTCCAATCTCCAGATATTATTCCACTTGGAGACATTGCAATTAAAAACACTTTAAAAGAATTGTACAATTGCCAAACAATTGAAGAAATGGAACTACTTTCTAATAATTGGAAACCATTTAGAACCTTTGCATCTTATACCATTTGGCATTATTATTTAAAAAAGAGAGGTAAGATTTAAAATTAATTTAGCTCAATCAAATAATTAAATTTAAAGCTTCTTCAAACAAATTTTGTAATTGTTTTTTATAAAACCAATCAATTTGCAATAGTTCTTAAAAATTTGTTATTTTTGCACGCGATAAAATTTATAACAAAATTATATTTATGGAATCAATGATGATTTATGTGCCAATAGTTATGGCAATTATCGGTTTGCTATTTATGGCTGCCAAAAGAAGTTGGGTTTTAAAACAAGATGCTGGAGATGGTAAAATGAAAGAAATTTCAGATTACATTTACGAAGGTGCATTGGCTTTCTTAAAAGCAGAATACCGATTATTAGCAATATTTGTAGTATTAGCAAGTATAGTTTTAGCTGGAATTTCATTTGTAGTTCCAACAACACACATATTAATAGTAGTAGCTTTTATTTTCGGAGCATTTTTCTCAGCATTAGCTGGAAATATGGGAATGAAAATTGCAACTAAAACCAATGTTAGAACAACGCAAGCTGCTCGTACTAGTTTACCACAAGCACTAAAAGTTTCTTTTGGTGGTGGAACAGTAATGGGATTAGGAGTTGCTGGTTTAGCAGTTCTTGGTTTAACAGGTTTCTTTATATTATTATTCCAATTTTTCATGAAAGGTGTTTGGACTTCAACCGAAGACATGACTATCGTTCTTGAAACACTTGCTGGTTTCTCTCTTGGAGCAGAATCTATTGCTCTATTTGCAAGAGTTGGTGGTGGAATTTATACAAAAGCTGCCGATGTTGGAGCAGATTTAGTTGGTAAAGTAGAAGCTGGAATTCCAGAAGATGATCCAAGAAATCCTGCTACAATTGCAGATAATGTTGGTGACAACGTTGGTGATGTTGCCGGAATGGGAGCAGATTTATTTGGTTCTTACGTAGCAACAGTTCTTGCAGCAATGGTTCTTGGTAACTACGTTATTAAAGATATGGGTGGAAGAATTGAAGATGCTTTTGGCGGAATTGGTCCAATTTTATTACCAATGTCAATTGCTGGTTTCGGAATTATATTTTCTATAATTGGAACACTATTAGTTAAAATTAAAGATAATGACGCTAAAGAAAAACAAGTTCAAGGTGCGTTAAACATTGGAAACTGGGTTTCTATTGTTTTAACTGCAATTTCTTGTTATATTTTAGTAAAATTCATGTTGCCAGAAACTATGAAAATGGAATTCTTTGGTGAAGGATTGAAAGATATTTCTTCAATGAGAGTTTTTTATGCAACAATCGTTGGTTTAGTTGTTGGTGGTGTTATTTCATCAGTAACCGAATATTATACAGGTTTAGGTACAAAACCAGTTTTGGCAATTGTACAAAAATCATCAACTGGAGCAGGAACTAACGTAATTGCTGGTTTAGCGACAGGAATGATTTCAACGTTTCCAACAGTATTATTATTTGCTGCTGCAATTTGGAGTTCTTATGCTTTTGCAGGATTTTATGGAGTTGCACTTGCAGCTTCGGCAATGATGGCAACTACGGCAATGCAATTAGCAATTGACGCTTTCGGACCAATTTCTGATAACGCTGGTGGAATTGCCGAAATGAGTGAATTACCTAAAGAAGTTCGTACAAGAACAGATATTTTAGATTCAGTTGGTAACACAACTGCCGCTACAGGAAAAGGTTTTGCAATAGCTTCGGCTGCATTGACTTCGTTAGCATTATTTGCTGCTTATGTAACTTTTACAGGAATTGACGGAATTAATATTTTTAAAGCACCAGTTTTAGCAATGTTATTCGTTGGTGGAATGATACCTGTAGTTTTCTCTGCTTTAGCAATGAATTCAGTAGGAAAAGCTGCAATGGATATGGTATATGAAGTACGTCGTCAATTTAAAGAAATTCCGGGTATTATGGAAGGAACTGGAAAACCAGAGTATGCTAAATGTGTAGATATTTCAACAAAAGCTGCATTACGTGAAATGATGTTACCTGGAATTTTAACAATAGGTTTTCCAATTGCAATTGTACTTTTAGGAAAATTAGTTTACGGAGACAACAACCAATTAATAGCAGAAATGTTAGGTGGATATATGGCCGGAGTTACCGTTTCGGGTGTACTTTGGGCAGTTTTTCAAAACAATGCTGGTGGCGCTTGGGATAATGCAAAAAAATCTTTTGAAGCTGGAGTTATGATTAATGGTGAAATGACGTACAAAGGTTCTGATGCTCACAAAGCTGCAGTAACTGGAGATACAGTTGGAGATCCATTTAAAGATACTTCTGGACCATCAATGAACATATTAATAAAACTTACTTGTTTAATTGGATTAGTAATTGCTCCAATTTTAGGAAGTGGAGTTCATACTGATACTGCTTCTGCAAATGCAATGGCTTCTTGTTGTGTAATGCCAGAAAAATGTGCAAAAATGAGCAAAGAAGAATGTGCAAAAATGGGTTGTACAGAAGATATGACTTGCAATTCTATGAGCAAAGAAGAGTGCATGGAAAAAGGTTGTAAAAGCACAACTTGTAAATTTATGAATGCAACTGAAGCAAAAGAAGAAATTTCTAGAAAAATTATGATCGAAAAATCTATAAGTAATGGAGTTACTAAAGCTAAAGTTACTACTAATGAAAACGGAACTGAAAAAGTATTAAACTTTGAAGGAACAGATGCAGAAGTACAAGCAAAATTAGATTCTATTAAATAAGAATTGAAATGAATTATATAAAATGTCTCAAGAAATTGAGGCATTTTTTTTGGCAAAAATTTATTTTCATTCTATACTATTTCGAGAAATTTCATGTTATATTATAAATGTATATCTATGAAAATTATAAAATTACTTTTTCTACTTTCAATAATTTCTTTCTTTTCTTGTAAAGATATCGATGTAAAAAAAACTGAAATAAAAATTGAAACTTTCAATTATAAAGTAACCACAACTCCAGAATTTTTCACACAATTAATTGACAACCATTACAAAGACTTTAAAACAATTGATGTAACACAATTTGAAGAAATCTGTGAAAACCATAATTTAAAAACTACCGATTTAATAACAATTAGAAAATTTTATACTTTAGAAATTCTTCATAAACTTTTTACAAGTTCGTCTGCACAAAATGGTTCAAGAGGCGAAATTTTAAACATACCATATTTTTGGCATTGGACAAATCCAAATCCGAGACATTCAATTATTTTATTAGAAACCAATCAAAAATTGAGTGATGTTAAATCTCCAGCATCATTTTCTAAATATAAATCATTTGCAGATATTGACAGAACACCATATCTATTTTTAAGCGAACTGCTTCTTGAAAATCCAAAATATAAAACACCAAGTTTAGGAGAATTTAGCACATTTGGTTGGTGTAGCGAAAGAGAAATGGCATTTGTAAGTTTGCTAGAAACTTTAAATATAAAAGGAAAAGTGTTTTCTGATGGCAATCACAGTTGGTCAGAATTTTTAATTCCAATAACAAACAATCAAAATAAAGTTGTAAATTTTGTAGCTAAAATAGACAATACTTTTGATAACATTGAATGGAAAACAATTGCAGATAACAAAATATCTTCTTGGAAAAACAATCTAGGAAACGTTCCATTAGCAAAATGGTATAATGAAAAAGCACATTCTAAAACTGAAATTGAAAAAATAAAAACAATACAAGTTTCAGTTAAAACTTCTTCGTTTATAGAAACTCAATTGGTGAGTTACATCAATAAAAAAATCCGTTAATCAATAAAGAAAAACGGATTTTTTACCTTTTTAAGTAAAGTTAACTACACTTCTAGAACGCTATTTTCTGCTCCAGCAAATTCATTCCAACGGTAACTATCGGCTTCAACTTCGTTAAAATAAGCACCATCAACAATATATTTGTATTCAAATGAATTGTCTTTTGTAACATCAAAAGCACCTTTAAAAGTTCCGTTTTTTAATTTAGATAATTCGCCAACTTCTGGATTCCAATTGTTAAAATCTCCAACAACTGCTACACTGTTTGCCTCTTTAGCTTCCAATGAGAAAGTTACTTTACAAACTGGTTTTGTTTTTATAAATTGTTTCTTAACTGCCATAACTATTTAATATTTAGATTAATGGCACAAAGTAAAGTAATATTTTGCATACTTTAAAATTCAAATAAAGAATTATTAGTTTAGCAAAAACTTACCCAAAAAAAAGGTAATTTCTTATTAATTAGTCATTTAATTTAAATAAAATAAATATGAAAACGTTTTCACGATATATAAAATCAAATCACTATTTTTGAATTTTAAAACAATAGAACACTTTTATAATAAAATTCTATCGCTATGGAAACAGAACAACACGAAATGTACGAATACGCACGTAGAAGAATTAAACAAAAAAAATCACTCTATTTTCACTTTGTTTTACTGTTTCTTGGAGGTATTTTTTTATTCGTAGCCAATAAATTATTAAATATTGGCGAACCAACAAATTGGTACATTTGGGCAATTACTGCTTGGTTATTTATTTTTATTTTGCATTTTATAAAAGTATTTATAACCGATAGTTTTATGAACAAAAACTGGGAACGAGAACAAATAAACCGACTAGTTTCTATGCAAGAAACCAAAATAGAAAAACTAAAAAACGACGTCGAAAATCAAGTTAAAACTCAATAAATGATTATTCAAATTGCTGCAGCAGCAGAAAATAATGCACTAGGAAAAGACAATAAACTAGTGTGGCATTTACCCAACGACTTTAAAAGATTTAAAGAAATAACCTCTGGACATTATATAATTTTGGGTAGAAAAACGTTCGAAAGTTTTCCAAAACCTTTGCCAAACCGCACTCATGTTATCATTACAAGAAATAAAAATTATAAAGCCGAAGGTTGCATTATTGTAAATTCACTTGAAGAAGCATTAAATAAAGTTCCCAAAAACCAAGATACTTACATAATTGGTGGTGCCGAAATTTACAAGCAATCCATCAATATTACAGATAAAATTGAACTTACAAGAGTTCACACAACCTGCGAAGCCGACGCGTTTTTTCCAGAAATTAATTTATTAGAATGGAAATTAATTTTCGAAGAACATCATTCCAAAGATGAAAAACACAATTTCAATTACACTTTTCAAACCTTCGTTAAAAAGTAATTTTTGTTTAAAACTTGTGCAGATGAATATAAGTAGCGAATGGCTTGGGCATTTTAGCAATCCATTTTCCTGCTGCAAAAACTCGCTTTCTTTTCGTTAAAAAAACGAAAAGAAGAGCTCAAACAATTTTAGCATCAGGACTAGAAATTTTTCGTAGCACTAAATTCAAATTCTTTATTACTATTATAATTGCAAACAAATTTTGTATTTTTGCACCACAAAAAAATTGCAAAACTAAAATGTCTAAAAACATAACGCCTTACAAAGATTCAACCTTAGGAAAAAAAGAACAAGTAACCCAAATGTTCGATACCATTTCTGGAAATTACGATGGATTAAACCGAGTAATATCATTTGGAATAGACATAAAATGGCGTAGAAAAGTACTTAATCTTGTAGCAGCAAGAAATCCAAACAATATTCTAGATATTGCAACAGGAACAGGCGATTTAGCAATACTAATGGCACAAACCAACGCCACAAAAATAATAGGACTAGACATTTCATCTGGAATGCTAGAAGTTGGAAAAAAGAAAATTCTAGACAAAAAACTAGAAAATAAAATAGAAATGATAGTTGGCGATTCAGAAAATATGCCTTTTCCAGACAATCATTTCGATGCTATAACCGTATCGTTCGGAATTAGAAATTTTGAAACATTAGATAAAGGACTTGCAGAAATACTTCGTGTGTTAAAACCAAACGGAATTTTTGTAATTCTAGAAACTTCCAATCCAACTAAAACACCATACAAACAAGGATATAAATTTTATACCAAAAACATACTTCCAGTTATAGGAAAATTATTCTCTAAAGACAATGTCGCTTATGGATATTTATCAGAATCGGCTTCGGTTTTTCCATTTGGCGAAGTATTAAACAATATTTTACATAAAATTGGGTTTATAGATGTGGAAGCTATGCCACAAACATTTGGAGTTGCAACAATATATACAGCATCCAAAAAGTAAAATATAGAAATTGTTCACATCAATATGAAAAAAATAATTTGCATCATAATCATACTGTTTTCCTTGCATAACAATGCGCAATCAAAAGGAATTTTTAGTAAAGACCCAATTATAAATCTAGAAAATTTTGACAAACAAAAAATGTATTTTGGTTTTTATTTAGGATTTAATAGTTATGATTTTAAAATAGATTATTTCAACACACCACAAAAAGATATAGTTGTAAATGGAACTTCAGGGTTTAATGTTGGTGTAGTTGCCGATTTAAGATTACATGAATACATTAATTTACGTTTTGAACCAGGTTTATACAATACACAACGAAACCTTACCTACTTTGGTTTTACAAAACAATTGGACGCAGAAAGAGAAATAAAATCAACTTATATTCATTTTCCGCTACTGTTAAAATTTTCATCTAAAAGACTTGGAAACATTCGTCCGTATTTACTTGGTGGCGCATCTGCAACTTTAAATTTATCAAGTAATTCTAAATCTGTAGACGATAATTTACAACAACGTTTTAGAGTTAAACCTTGGACAACCAATTACGAACTAGGTTTTGGAATAGATTTATATACAGAATATTTTAAATTCTCTCCATCAATAAGAGGCGTTTTTGGTATTAACGACGAAATTATTCAAGATAATGACCCAAACAGTCCTTGGACAAGCAATATTGATGCTTTAAAAACTAGAGCAATTTTTATTAATTTTACTTTTCATTAAGGTTTTCTCTTAAATTCACTAAGAAATATTGCTGTTGCAGTTGCAACATTTAAACTTTCTGTTATTTGTAAATTTCCAAATCTAGGAATTGCAATACTATTAGTTACATATTTTTCTATACTTGGTGAAATTCCATTTGCTTCGTTTCCTAAGATTAAAACTGATTTTTCAATTAACTTTTCGCCATATATATTTTTTCCATCCATAAAAGTTCCATAAACTGGCATCGTATTTTTAGATAAAAAATCTTCTAAATTTTGGTAAGAAATTGAAACTCTAGAAATAGAACCCATGGTTGCTTGTATCACTTTAGGATTATAAATATCAACCGTTTGAGTTGAACATACAAGTTGTTTTATACCAAACCAATCGCACAACCTTATAATAGTTCCAAGATTTCCAGGATCACGAATATCATCAAGAACTAAAGTTAAATCATTGGCAAATACAACATTTGAAACCGGAATTTTAAACAATGCCAAGCAATTATTAGGAGTTGTTAATGCAGTTATTTTTTTTAAATCTTGCTCAGAAATTATTTCAAATTTATCTTGACTTACATTTATAAAAATCAATTCTGTTTGATACAAATAATGCAACTCAAAATTAGAATTCAGTAATTCTTCAATCACTTTTGCACCTTCGGCAATAAACAATTTATGAACTTGTCTAAATTTTTTTTGCTGTAAACTAGTAATTAACTTTATTTGGTTTTTACTAACCATAAAATAAATGTATTTTTGAATTAAATTTTGCATCCATTGAAAAAACGCTTCACAAAAATATCACTATTTATTTTAATTGCACTGATAATTGTTGCTTGTAACACAACTAAACGTGTTGGTGAAGACAAAAAATTACTAATAAAAAATGAAATTATAGTTGATAATAAGAAAAACAACAATGAAAATGTAATAAATCAATTGTATCAAAAACCAAATACTTCAATACTTGGTTACAGATTGCGTTTAAATCTTTACAACTTAGCTAAACAAAAAGCCGATTCTAATTATCATGTATGGTTAGATAAAAATGAAAAAACTAAAAAATCATTAACTAATTTATTATCAGAAAAACAAGTTGATAGATTGGGAAAATCATTTGTAATATCTGGTTTTAATAATTTTTTAATGAAAACAGGAGAAAAACCAGTAATTTTTGACTCCATAAGTACAAAAAAATCATTAAAAAGATTGCAATCTTACTATTATAATAATGGTTATTTTGATGCAAAAACTTCTTACACTAAAGACACATCTACAATAAAAAAAATAAAATTAAAGTACAATGTAGTTTTAGGAAAAGCATTTATTATTGACACCATAAAAACCTCAATTGCAACTCCAGTTTTAGATTCGTTGTATAAAACTAGAGAAAAAAATTCGTTTATAAAATCTAAAAATCAATATAAAACAGAAGATTTAAACCAAGAAAGAATTAGAATTACTAACGAATTTAGAAATAATGGTGCATTTTTATTTCAACCCAATTATATTTCTTATAATCTTGATACAATTGGAAGTAACAAAAAAACAAATGTAGAATTAATTATAAAAGACTTATCATACAGAGAAAATGACACCGCTAAAACTGCACCATTTAAATTATACAGAATTAGTAAAGTTAACATCTACACTGATTACTCGCCCAATAAAAATGATGTTAAAATAAAAGATAGTGTTGAGTATAACAATTTCACTTTATACAGTGAGCAAAAATTAAAATACCGTCCAAAATCAATTACAGATGCTGTTTTTGTTACTAAAGGAAGCTTATATTCAGACAATAATTCTACTTTAACTACTAAATATCTAAGCAATTTAAAAGTGTTTAATTATCCAACTATTCAATATAAAATTGATCCAAAAAACGCAAACTCTTTAATTGCAAGTATTTTTTTAACACCAAGAGCAAAATATACATTTAATCCATCAGTAGATTTTACGCATTCTAATATTCAAGATTTTGGTATATCTGGAAATGTTTCTTTAGCAATTAGAAATGTTTTTAATGGCGCAGAAACTTTTGATGTAGGTTTTAGAGGAAATGTTGGAGCATCAAGAGATTTAGCTAATCCTAACAATAATTTTTTCAATATTTCGGAAGTTGGTATCGATTCTAGATTAAATTTTCCTAGGATATTTTTTCCGTTTAATACAGATAAAATTATTCCAAAAACAATGCTTCCTACTACAACAATTGCTGTTGGTTTTGCCAAGCAAAGAAATATTGGATTAGACAAACAAAACTTTACTAGTTCATTTACTTACAATTGGTTACCAACTAAAAATACTTCTTTTAGATTTGATATTTTTAATATTCAATTTGTAAAAAATGTTAACGTTAGTAATTATTTTAATATTTATCAATCTTCTTTTAATGCTTTAAACTCTATTGCAATTAATACTCCTGGAGTAAATACTAATTATTTTGTAGATAATAAGCTTTCAATTGAAGAAGGAACCAATGGTTTTATTAATGCTATTTTAAATCAAAATCTTTCTACTAACGAAAATAATATAAAAACTGTAAGAAGTATTGAAGAAAGAAAGAAAAGACTAACAGAAAATAATTTAATTTTTGCCTCAAGTTTAAGTTTTACAAAAACCACAAATAAAGGACTTACTGATAATAATTTTTATTCCATCAAAACCAAAGTAGAATCGGCAGGAAATGTACTTTCTATTCTAGCAAGAGCATCCAAACAATTGCAAAATCAAGGTGGCGCAAATACTATATTTGAAGTAGAATTTTCGCAATATATAAAAACAGAATTCGAATATATAAAACATTGGGATTTATCTGGTAAGAAAGTTTTGGCTGTTAGAAGTTTTTCGGGAATTGCAATTCCGTACGGAAATTCTAAAAGTGTACCATTTTCTAGAAGTTATTTTTCTGGTGGATCAAATGATAACCGAGCTTGGCAACCGTACAGTCTTGGTCCAGGAAAAAGTGGTGGAATAAATGATTTTAATGAAGCCAATTTAAAACTATCATTTAATGCCGAATTACGATTTAATATTTTTGAAAAATTTAATGGTTCAATTTTTGCCGATGCAGGAAATATTTGGAATATTTTTGACGATGTAGAAGAAGAATCATTCAAATTTAAAGGATTAAAATCATTAGAAGAATTGGCTTTAGGAACAGGATTTGGACTTAGATACGATCAAGGATTATTTGTTGTTAGATTAGATTTAGGATTTAAAACCTACAATCCATCTAAAGAAGTAAATGAAAAATGGTTTAAAGAACTCAATTTCTCTAAATCGGTAATAAATATTGGTATAAATTATCCGTTCTAAAACTTGAAATTACTATTTTTGTAATCTTAACTAAAAAAACAATACAATGGCTCATAACATAAAACCTGGAGTTGCAACTGGAGATGAAGTACAAGCAATTTTTAATTATGCAAAAGAAAAAGGATTTGCATTACCTGCTGTAAACGTAACAGGAAGTAGCACTATAAATGGAGTTTTAGAAACTGCTGCTAAGTTAAATGCGCCAGTTATAATTCAGTTTTCTAATGGTGGAGCACAATTTAATGCAGGAAAAGGATTGTCTAATGCAGGTGAAAAAGCAGCAATTGCTGGTGGAATTGCAGGAGCAAAACACATTCATACTTTAGCAGAAGCTTATGGTGCAACTGTAATACTTCATACTGACCATTGCGCAAAAAAATTATTACCTTGGATTGATGGTTTATTAGATGCTTCTGAAAAACATTTTGCTGAGACAGGAAAACCATTGTATTCTTCTCATATGATAGATTTATCTGAAGAACCAATTGAAGAAAATATAGAAATTTGTAAAACCTATTTAGCAAGAATGAGTAAAATGGGAATGACATTAGAAATAGAATTAGGAATTACTGGTGGCGAAGAAGATGGTGTAGATAATAGTGATGTTGACAGTTCTAAATTGTACACACAACCAGAAGAAGTTGCTTATGCTTATGAAGAACTTTTAAAAATTTCTCCACGATTTACAATTGCAGCAGCATTTGGAAACGTTCACGGAGTTTACAAACCTGGAAATGTAAAATTGACGCCTAAAATCTTGAAAAATTCTCAAGATTATGTTCAAAATAAATTTAATACTGGTCATAATCCTGTAGATTTTGTTTTTCATGGTGGAAGTGGTTCAACACTAGAAGAAATTAGAGAAGGAATTTCTTATGGAGTAATAAAAATGAATATCGATACCGATTTACAATTTGCTTTTACAGAAGGAATTCGTGATTATATGGTAAACAATATTGATTATTTAAAAACGCAAATTGGAAATCCAGAAGGTTCTGATGCTCCAAATAAAAAACACTATGATCCAAGAAAATGGGTTCGTGAAGGCGAAGTTACTTTCAACACAAGATTAGAGCAAGCATTTGCTGACTTGAATAACGTAAACACATTATAAATTGTATATTGTAAATTGTATAATGTATAAACAGAATACATTATACAATTTTACATTATACAATAAAATCATAATATTAATAAATTGTTTTGGAAACAGAAGATTTAAACTTCTAACTTCCAACTTCTAACTTCCAACTTAATTATGGCTTGGTTTAAAAGAACACAAAAAGGTATAACAACGGCAACCGAAGATAAAAAAGACGTTCCAAAAGGACTTTGGTACAAATCGCCAACAGGAAAAATTATTGCCCAAGACGAACTAGCAAGAAATCTTTGGGTAAGTCCAGAAGATGATTTTCATGTTAGAATTGGTAGTAAAGAATACTTTGAAATCTTGTTCGACGACAATGAGTTTAAAGAACTAGATGCCAAAATGACTTCTAAAGATCCACTTGGGTTTGTAGACACTAAAAAATATTCTGATAGATTAAAAGATGCTCAAGAAAAAACACATTTAAAAGATGCTGTTAGAACTGGAGTTGGAAAATCTAAAGGAAAAGAATTAGTAGTTTGCTGTATGGATTTTGCCTTTATTGGCGGATCAATGGGTGCAGTTGTAGGAGAAAAAATAGCTCGTGGAATAGATTATTCTATAAAAAATAAAGTTCCGTTTGTAATGATTTCAAAATCTGGTGGAGCAAGAATGATGGAAGCTGCTTATTCACTTATGCAATTAGCAAAAACTTCTGCTAAATTGGCGCAACTTGCCGAAGCTAAAATTCCATACATTTCATTGTGTACAGATCCAACAACTGGCGGAACAACCGCTTCTTATGCAATGCTTGGCGATGTAAATATTTCTGAACCTGGCGCATTAATTGGTTTTGCTGGACCAAGAGTTGTAAAAGACACTACAGGAAAAGAATTACCAGAAGGTTTTCAAACTGCCGAATTTGTTTTAGAACACGGTTTTTTAGATTTTATAACACCAAGAAAAGAATTGAAAGATAAAATTAATTTGTACCTCGATTTGATTTTGAATGAAGAGGTAAGATAGATTTTATTTTTTTAAATAATTTAAAGCGTAAATTTTATTTGCGCTTTTTTTATTCTAAATTTAAACTTTCAACCATTGTTTTTAGTTCGTTAGGTTTTAAATTTTCTTTTTCACTTTTATCATAAATTGTGAGTAAGTAAACAGTTTCTGTTTCAATAAAAATATAAGTGATTGTTCTTGCTCCTCCACTTTTTCCTTTTCCTTTACTTTGAATTGCAACTCTAATTTTATAGCAATTATTACCTAAAAAAGTTCCTGATTTAGGATTTTTAATAATTTCTTCTATGAGTTCAGCATATTCTTCTTTGAGAGATGGAAATTTTTTTATTAATCGCTTCAACTCATTTTCAAATTTGCTGGTTGGTAAAATGCTATAACTCATTCAATAACTGTTGGGCAGTTTTTAATTTAATTTTTCCACTTTTATGCAGTTTTACTTCATTAGCAGCAATTTTTAAGTCTTCCCATAAATCTATTTTATCTTGACTCATAGGTTTTGCTTTTTTAATGAAATCTAAACTGCGTAATACCTCAAGACCAAAGTTTGCTTTGTTATCTGGGATTTCAACAAGTACTTGCATAATTTATATATTTAAACAAAGTTAGTTAAAAAATTAATTAAACTACATAGTAATGTAATTTGATACTATTGAAAATTTCATTAGGCAACATTTTGAATAGTTTGACCAGATAAATACATTTTAGCAAATTTAAGACACGCTAAAATATCATCTTTTTCTAGTTCTGGATGATCTTCAATAATATCATCACTAGATATACCAGAACCAAGTAAATCAATTACCATTTCAACTGACCATCGCATTCCTCTTATTGCAGGTTTACCGTGAAGTATTTCTTGATTTATTGTAATTCTTTCTAGTAAATTCATAATATATTGTTTTAAACAAAATTACTAAATTTTACTACTACTTTTAAAACTTAAACCAACATTTATTTACTACTACCCAATAATTTTAAAAATAATTCGTTTTGTTGTTGTAATAAAATGGTAATTTTATTTTGGTTGTCTAGGAAGTTTTGTATTAGTTCTGGTGGTGTAGAATGATTTACTGTAAAATTTTGGGCAAAAGCGGCATAAGAGTGACCTTTAAATTTAGCATTAGCAAAGTTTACATTAGAAACATCTTCAAGAAGGTTGTACACATCAGTTTCGTAATAATTACAAAGGTGTAATAGGTTTTCAAAATTTGGTTTGGCTTTATCTGCTTCCCATTTTCCAATAGCAACTTTAGAAATTTCTAACTCAAAAGCTAGTTTTTCTAACGATAATTTTTTATCTATTCGAAGATTGCGTAGTTTTGTTCCAAGTGTCATACCTTAATTTTTATGCTAAAGTAAAAAAATAAACTTTAGTTTTCAATTTTATAAACTTTAGTTTCTAAGTTGTAAGAAAAATAATGTTTTAATTTGATAAAATTATTTTTACATTCGTATGTATTATTTTGTGCACGAGATAGATGTATTTATGTTGAATGATTTAAATAAATATTAATCATTAAATTTATTATTATGAAAAAATTAGATTCAAAATTATTTCAAAAACTTGAAGATGCTATCATTTCAAAACAATCTTTAGCAAAAATCAATGGTGGTAAAGCTATGGGACCAGGTGGAACGACAAATGATTGTACTGGCACTGGCGGAGATTGTTGGGATGCTGATTGCGGTACGAATGTTGTTGATGATATGACTTGGACAGGCGGAAAAGATTCAGGTAACGATGCTTGCAACTAAATTTCTAAATTAATTGAATAGAATAATTTTTTAATTATTCTATTCTCTAACTATCATATTATGAATTTAATAAATAAAATTGTATTTTTCTCTATAATATTACTTAGTCTAAATAATTTATTTAGTCAAAATTCTAGAGATTTATTTATAAAAGATTCTATAATTAAATTGATAAACACCAATGAAATAATTACTCTACAAACTTATAATAAGGTTTATAATTATATAAAAAAATGTGATAAATTATATAATTATGAATCTGATTTACATAAAAGATTTTTAGAATTTAGTTATTCTCATGGTGACATAAAGAATTTTAAAAAAGATTTATCTATACTAGTTGAAAATTATGGATTTCAAATTATTTATATGAATAATAAAGAAAACTATTATGAAACAATCACTAAAGGTTCACTATCATTTTGGTTTAAAAAAATGTATTTAAAAAATCATTTAAATTGGTTAAAACAAAATTTTGAAAAACAATATGATTTAAAAAAAATAAACGAATTATTTCTTAAGGATCAAATTTATGCTAATTTATATTCTGATTTAAAAAACACTTTAATTTTAGACAGTTTAAATCAAAAAAAATTAGATGACATTATAATAAATAAAAATTTTGAAAATATTAAAACCTTATTTAATATTTCAAATTCGAGAAATAAAATTCCAAATTCAAAAAATTTTGCAGTTATTCAAAATAGTTACAATACATTATTTATTCATAATTTAAATGATAATATAGATAAAACTTGGGAGTTATTCTTTCCATTATTTAAAAAAGCTTACTTAAACAACGAAATTGATTATACTATTTTTCAAAATTATGATTTTTATTGTTACAAAAAGTATGGTTACCAAGAATTTAATAGTTTTAAAATTAATCAAATACCAGAACAATTTAGAAAAAACAATAATGAAATTCCTTTAAAGAATAAAGATGATTTTGATAAAATAAAGACGGAATTTAAATGGTATTAATAATTACGAGTGAAGATGATTTATCATCAAATGATGTTATAGATTGGTTAATTTATTATAAAGTGCCATTTTTAAGAATCTCTCATAACGATAAAATATATTATAAAAGTTTATCTATTAATAATCTAAAATTTGAAGTAGTTTTAAAAATAAATGAAATTACATATAATTTAACAGATTTTAAAGCTTTTTGGTATCGCAGAAGTTTTATTAATATGCTTACAAAAGAATATAATATAAAAAATAAATTAGATAGTGAAATAAAAAAACACTTAATAAACGAAGCTCAAGAATTTAACAGTGTAGTAAAACGATATATCGAATTACATTCTATAAATAAACATAATGATATTTTTTTAAACAAGTTAGAAATTTTAAGGATTGCAAGTAATACTGGATTTCAAATACCAAATTCAATTATAACAGATAACAAATCTGATTTATTAATTTTTAAAAAAACTTTTGAAAAAATAATTACAAAAAATTTTTCTCAGGGAATTTTTATAAATAATAAAGATACTATTTTAGGAAATAGTACAAAAATAGTTGACAATTCAATAATAAATTTAATTCCAGATCATTTTCACTATTCGTTTTTTCAAGAATGTATAGAAAAAAGTTTTGAATTAAGAATTTTCTTTTTGAAAAGTAAATTCTATACTTGTGCAATTTTTTCTCAAAATAATGAAAAAACAAAAATTGATTTTAGGAATTATGATACTGATAATTTGAACAGAACTCCTCCATTTGAATTACCGCAAATTATAAAAAAGAAATTAATAAAATTAATATCAATTATTAAAATAAATTCAGGGTCAATTGATATGATTGTTTCAAAAAAAAATGAATATATTTTTTTAGAAATTAACCCAATAGGTCAATTTTCACAATTGTCAATACCTTGTAATTATTACATTGAGAGAAAAATTGCATTTGAATTAATAAAGAAAAATAATGGAACTATTAAATAAACAAGAATTACCTATTATACTTAGAACAGGTAAATTTTATAAAAAAAATGGCAAATTGGTTGTTTATTCTTTTTCAAAAAAATATAATACAAGAAATTATCCAGTAAGAAAATTTCATAAACCAATTATTTTTTAAAATGATTTTGAAAAATTATTCCGAAACACCAATAGTAAAAGGATTTAATAGGAGTTGTATTTATGATTTACCAAGACAAAATTATGATTTAGTTTCAAATCATATTGTAGATAAATTAGATAAATTAAGCAATTTAAATTTTGAAGATTTAATTAAAACTTTGAATGTCGATGAAATAGAATGGGTTAATTTTTTTTTAATAAAAGAATATTATTTTTTAATTTCAAATGAATTTTCAAACAGTTTTCCTAAAATTAATTTTGAATGGCATTATCCTTTTTTAATCAATAATTGTATAATTGAAATAACAAATATTAAATTAAATGTATTAAAAATATTTTCAAGACTTGAAGATATCAATTGTAAACATTTATTAATAAAATTTAATAATATTGAAAATACAAATGAAATAATTGACTTTCTAAAATTAAATTTAGAAAATTTAACATTTAAATCTATCGATTTAATTATAGAAGATAACAAAAACAAAAAAATTAATTTACAAAATTTTTATAATCTAGTAAAAAAAGAAATAGCTCAAATTACAAGTATTAAAACTAATCCATTTTTTAAAATAAATGAATTATATTTTAAACCTCAGTTTTTAGTTAATATAAATATGTTTTCGGAATCCAAATCTTATAACGTATATTACAATAGAAAATTATATATTGATGATAATGGACACATAAAAAACGGAATTGAAACAACTAAATCATTTGGTAATATTTATAGTTCCATTGAAAATTTTGAAAAGATTATTAAAAGTAAAAAATTTAAATCTTTAAGTAAGATTAATAAAGACAAAATAGATGTTTGTAAAGACTGTGAATTTCGCTACATGTGTATTGATAATAGAATACCATTAAAAAGAGACGATAATACTTATTTTTTTCAAAAAGAATGTTCATATAATCCTTATATAAGTAAATGGCACATTGACGAGAATTATAAATCACTTACCGAAGTTGGTGTCTATTCTAATGAAAAAGAATTTTATATAAACATTAAAAAAGTTCAAAATTATAATAACATAGTTTGGAAAGATGCATAAAAATGTTTTATATATACCTTAATTTTATACTAAAGTAAAAAAATAAACTTTAGTTTTCAATTTTATAAACTTTAGTTTCTAAGTTGTAAGAAAATTAATGATTTAATTTGACGAAAATATTATTACATTTGTTTAAACACTTTTTTCAATAAATTAAGGTTTAAATTCATATTGAATATTTTAAAATGAAATATAAACAACTGAAAATTTTATTAAAATGAAAACATTAAAAGATTTTAGCAAAAATGAAGCTAATTTGAAGAGTATTTCTGGTGGAAAAATTTTTGTAGGCAATTTATTTGCAACAGAATATCAAAAACCTGCATCAGATCCTGATTGCTGTTATGTTTATAATGATTGGTTCGCAGATTCAAATGGTAACGGTCAATGGGATCAATCTTTTGAGACTGGAGGAACTTACAATCCAGGAGGAACTTATACTTGTCCATAAATCTATATGTTTTACTTAATAAATCACTAGCACTTTTTTAAAGATGTTAGTGATTATTTTTTTATATGAAAAAACTATTTTATTTTATTTTTTGTTTATGGTTCTGTTCTTGTTCAAAGGACTACTTGTTTAATAGAAATCAACAAAAGATATCTAACAAGTTGAAATCAATTATAAACAAAGACCAAGGCGTTAGAAAATATGAGGCAATGTTAAACATTAAATATAAAATTAGAGATTTTAATTTTATCTGTGATAGTCTATATAATTCCGGAGTAAGAGGAAATCTAAATAATTATTTTGATTTCTCTAAAATTGAAAATAGAGAATTACAAATTTCAAAATTTACAGAAAAACAAAAAAACGATTATAAAGATGAAATAGAATTTGGGAGAAAATTTATGAGTAATGTAGATGAATCAAACAAAAATGAAATATATAAAATAATAAAAAAATATGGATATCCATCATTCTATAATCGAAAATGGAATGATACAACAAATTTGAGAGTTGGAATTACTTTTGTCCTTACACATACAGACGTCTATAGTAAAGTTGGAAAAAAACTCTTAAAATTAATGATTGTAGAATATAAAAAAGGAAGGGTCGAAGAAGGAGAAATGAAGCATTTTTTATGGCATGCGAATGGCAGAATTACTGGCGCTCCTTATGAATATAGTTTTGATATAAAAGAATGGGAAAAGAAATTAAAAAAGTTTTAATAATTTCTGAAAGTGTAGATGGTTCAACTAATAAGGTTATAGAATGGTTAATATCTTATGGAATTAAGTTTGAAAGAAAAAATGTAGATGTAGATTTTAAAAAGTTTAGTATAAATATAAACAATAAACTAAAAACTAACTTTGATAATTATATAATTTGGAATAGAAGAGGATATATTCCTATCACACCTCATAAATTATACTCTAATATCTGGGGAAATTTCTTAAAACAGCAACAACTAACAGTTATTGAATCGATAGAATCATTTATAAATAAACAATTAATATCCTCATATTCTAAAGAATACCAAAACAATAAGATAATTAATCTACAAACTGCCAAAGAATGTGGATTCAAAGTGCCCAAAACAATAATAACTAATAACAAAGAAGATTTATTTTCATTTATTAAGAAAAATAAATCTTACATAACTAAATCAATATACTTACCACCTAATGTTGAAACAAAAGAATTTAAATATTTTGGATCTGGTACTATTGAACTTGATTTAAAAAATATTGATGATTTTTTTGCTCCATCTTTAATTCAAGAATATGTTGAAAAAGAGTTTGAAATAAGGGTCTTTTTTATCAATAATAAGTTTTATCCTATGGCAATTTTTTCTCAAAATGATTATAAAACAAAAATTGATTACCGAAATTATAATATTGAAAAACCAAATAGAAATATACCTTTCAAATTGCCAAATAATTTGGAAATAAAAATATTGAAATTTATAAATAAATTAGAATGTAATTCAGGTTCAATTGATATTATATATTCTACTAAAAAAAAATATGTTTTCTTAGAAATAAACCCAATGGGTCAATATGATTGGGTTTCGCAATACTGTAATTATAATATTGATAAAAAAATTGCAGAAATGATTAAAGATAAATTACTATATGAATAAAGAAAATTCGCAGATGCCTTTGGAGTTTCAAAAAATTAATATGCAAAAAATTGATATAAATGTTAAAATTGAAAAAGAATATTTTGTAGTGGTAGAACTTTATAAAACAAATAAAGTTATTCCAGAAAACTTTTATAAACCAATATCAAAAATTTTAGATTTTGATTACAAATAAAAACATCAAACTATATAGTTCATGTATTTTAGTTAAGGGGTCAAATAGAACAATTATCTGCGATTTACAAAGAAATTCATATACTTTAATCCCAAATGACATGTATGATATTTTAAATAATCATGATGGCAAAAGTATTCAGAAAATACAAAATGAATATGAAAACAAATACAACTATATTATTGATGAATATTTCAAATTCCTGATAGAAAATGAGTTTGTTTTTTTAACAGAAAATCCAAGTTTATTTCCGAAAATGAGTTTAGAGTGGTACGAACCATTTGATGTTAATAATGCAATACTTGATATTGAAAATCAGTTTTATCATAAAAAAGTTTTACATCAGTTAGCTAAATTAAATTGTAAAAATGTTGAAATAAGGTTTTTCAATAAAAAATTTGAAACTTCATTAAATGAAATTTTAAATTATCTAAATATTGAAAAATCCATAACAAACTCAGTAGGTTTAATTTTACCATATTTGAAAAATTCAGAAACTTTATTTGAAAAATTGATAAGGGAAAACTCTAGAATAAGATATATTATAATTTATAATAGTAAAGAGAATATTGTAATTGATTCAATTAGAAAAGGATCTGGTCATCTAATTTATTCTAAAGAAAACATATCTTCTAGTAAAAGTTGTGGCTTAATAAGTAACAAACAGTTCGTTATAAATACAAAAATGTTCACCGAATCCCAAAACCACAACACTTGTCTAAACCGAAAAATATCCATTGACAAAGACGGAAACATAAAAAACTGTCCATCAATGGCAGAAAGTTTTGGTAATATAAAAGATACTACGCTAGAAGAAGCATTAAATCATCCCAACTTTAAAAAATACTGGAATATTAATAAAGACCAAATAGAAGTGTGTAAAGATTGTGAGTTCAGACACATTTGTACAGATTGTCGTGCCTTTATTGAAGAACCAAATAATCAATATTCTAAACCTTTAAAATGTGGTTACAGTCCATATACTAATGAATGGGAAGAATGGAGCACTAATCCATTAAAACAAAAAGCAATTGAATTTTATGGTATGCAAGATTTAGTAAAAAAAAATGTCTAAAACCTTCCCAACCTACAAACAACCAGACTCCAAAGACTGCGGACCAACTTGCCTAAAAATTATAACCAAACATTATGGCAAAATAATAAACATACAAAAGTTACGTACACTTAGCGAAACTACAAGAGAAGGAAGCAATTTACTAACCTTGAGTGATGCAGCAGAAAAAATTGGGTTTAGAACACTTGGTGTAAAATTAAGTGTGAATAAATTACTAGAAGCACCTTTGCCATGCATACTGCATTGGAATAACGATCATTATGTGGTTTTGTATAAAATTAAAAAGTCAAAGTTAAAAAGTTGGTTTAGAAAAGATTCCTACGGAATGACAAATAATGCGAGTTATTGTATTTCTGACCCAGCAATTGGTTTACTAGAGTATAATCAATCAGAATTTTTAAAATTTTGGATAGGAAACAATGCAGATGAAACCACAGAAGAAGGTATTGCTTTGTTGCTAGAAGCAACACCCAAATTTTATCAATCAGAATTTGAAAAAGAAGACAAAAAAATATTTGGTTTTGGGCTTTTGTCTAATTATGTGTTGCGCTACAAATCGTTTTTAATTCAACTTGCAATTGGACTTTTGGCTAGTAGTTTATTGCAACTTATCTTTCCGTTTTTAACACAAAGTGTTGTAGATGTTGGTATTCAAAACCAAAATGTGCATTTTATTTATATGATTTTGCTGGCGCAATTGTTTTTGTTTTTTGGTAAAACCGCGTTAGAATTAATAAGAAGTTGGATATTGTTACATCTTTCTACTAGAATAAATATTTCCTTAATTTCTGATTTCTTTATTAAGTTAATGAACTTGCCAATATCATTTTTTGATGTACGCATGACAGGCGATATTATGCAACGTATAAACGATCATCATCGTATTGAACGTATACTCACAACATCATCACTAAGCGTATTGTTTTCTGTAATAAATATGTTTTTAATGGGTGGTGTTTTGGCTTATTACAATCTTAAAATTTTTGTAGTTTTCTTTGTGGGAAGTATTTTTTACTTTTTTTGGGTAACCTTATTTTTAAAAAGAAGAGAAAAGCTAGATTATAAACGTTTTGCCGAAGTTAGTCAAGAACAAAGCAAAGTGATAGAATTGATTAATGGTATGCAAGAAATAAAATTGCACAATGCCGAAAAACAAAAACGTTGGGGTTGGGAATATATTCAAGCAAGATTATTTAGAGTTTCTATGAAAAGTTTAGTGCTTGAGCAAACACAAACTATTGGTTCTAATTTTATAAACGAATTAAAAAATATAATTATTATTTTCCTGTCGGCTAAGTTGGTTATTGATGGTCAAATTACACTTGGAATGATGCTAGCAATTAGTAGTATTGTTGGAAGTTTAAACGGACCAATTATGCAATTAATAGGTTTTATTAGAGAAGCACAAGATGCCAAAATATCATTAGCAAGATTAGCAGAAATTCACAATAAAGAAGACGAAACTGAGAACGATGACGAAAAAATTTATGACATTCCAAACGATGCTGACATTGTAATTAAAGATTTGTCATTTAGATACATTGGTAGTGATGTGAATGTTTTAGAAAATTTAAACTTAACAATTCCAGCCAATAAAATAACAGCAATTGTAGGTACAAGCGGAAGCGGCAAAACTACATTAATGAAATTATTATTAAAGTTTTACGAACCTAATTCTGGCGAAATTCTTGTAAACAAAACGCCATTATCTAAAATTGCTCAAAAACCTTGGCGTTATCACGTTGGTTCTGTAATGCAAGAAGGATATATTTTTAATGATACTATTGCCAATAATATTGCAATTGGTGTAGATACAATTAACAAAGAAAAATTACTTTATGCAAGTGATGTTGCCAATATTAAAACTTTTATAGAAGATTATCCGCTTGGTTTTAATACTAAAATTGGCATGGAAGGTGTTGGGATGAGTACAGGACAAAAACAACGCTTACTTATTGCAAGAGCAGTTTATAAAGATCCAGAAATGTTATTTTTTGATGAAGCTACTTCTGCACTTGATGCCAATAATGAAAAAGAAATTATGGAAAAATTAAATAGTTTCTTTAAAAATAAAACGGTTGTAGTTATTGCGCATAGACTAAGTACAGTAATGAATGCAGATCAAATTGTAGTTTTAGAAAACGGAAAAATTGTAGAAATAGGAAATCATACCGAACTCGTTAAGTTAAAAGGAAATTATTATGAGTTGGTTAGAAACCAGTTGCAACTTGGCTCGTAGAAGGAAGATGGAAGATGGAAGTTTTTGAAAATTCTTTAAGTTTGTAATAACTTTAAATTAAATTTTTATGAGCTTTAAATTTGAAAAATTAATAATATGGCAAATTGCAATGGATTTTGGAGAGGAAATAAATACAATGACTTTAGGGTTTCCTAAAAAAGAAATTTATAATTTATCTTCACAAATAATGAGAGCAACTGATTCAATCGCTTTAAACATTTCTGAAGGTTCCATAGAACAATCAAATGCTGAATTTAATAGATTTTTGGGATATTCTGTTAGATCGCTTGCTGAAGTGGTTACAAGTTTACACAAAGCAAAAAGAAGAAATTATATAGAAGAATTAGAGTTTAATAAAAAATACGAAATTGCTTTCAATCTTATGAATATGATGTTAGCATTCAAAAATAAAATAAAAAATGCCAATAACTAATAACCTTTCTTCCTCAAACTCCCAACTTCCAACTTCTGACTTCCAACTTAGAAGCGAAGAAGTTCAAGAAATATTAACTCGAATTCCGCATTGGATTATTCGTTGGGGAAACTTGGTTATACTTTTTATAATAGGTATTGTTTTGGGAGTTTCTTGGTTTGTAAAATATCCAGATAGTATTACTGCTCCAATTATTATTACAACTAACATTCCACCTGAAAAATTAATTGCAAAAATTTCTGGCAAAATTGAAACAATTCTGGTAACAGATAAAACTAATGTAATTCAAAACCAACCATTAGCAGTTATAGAAAGTTCTGCAAATTTTAGAGATGTCTTTTTGCTTAAAAACAGTATTGATTCTATAGATATTTCTAAAAATAAATTCCCATTTAATCTTTTTATGAACGCACAACTTGGTGATGTAGAAAGTGCTTTTGCATTATTTCAAAAAGAATATGTTACCGATGAATTAAATAATCAATTACAACCTTATAAAGTACAAGGAACATCTTTAAGTGTAGAAGGAATTCAATTAAAAGAACGATTAAATTTATTGTTATCTCAAAAAGAAATAAATCAAAGTGAACTTCAACTGCAAAAAAAAGATTTAGAACGTTACGAAACTTTATTCAGCAAAGGAATAATTTCAGCCCAAGAAATAGAGAAACAAAAACTAATTTATTTTCAAGTAGAAAAAAATTTTAAAAATGTTTTAAGTTCTATTTCTCAATTAAAATCATCAGTAAATGATTTAAGTAGAAATTCAAAAACCACACAAATAAACGAAACCAAAGAAGGTGTAACCTTGCAAAGAAATGTTTTGCAATCGTTTTATCAACTTAAAAAAGCTATTAAAGATTGGGAGTTGAATTATGTTTTTCGTTCTTCCATAAATGGTAAAGTTTCTTTTTTACAAGTTTGGAAAGAGAATCAAACGGTAACTGCTGGCGAAAATATATTTTCTATAATTCCATCTGATGAAAATGGATATTTAGGCAAAATAAAAGCACCAGCATTAAACTCAGGTAAAATAAAAGTAGGCCAAATAGTAAACATAAGATTATCAAATTATCCTGATAGAGAATTTGGAATACTAAAAGGAAAAGTAAAATCTATTTCTTTACTTCCAGATAAAGATGGAAACTTATTATTAGATATTTATTTACCTAAAAAACTAGAAACATCTTATAAAAAAACAATACCTTTTCAACAAGAAATGATTGGTCAAGCCGAGATAATTACAGAAGATTTAAGATTATTAGAACGTTTGTTATACCAATTTAAAGATATTTTTAAAAGATAGTTTTTTTAAATTTATAATAAATCTATTTTTTATCTTCCAACTTCTGTCTTCCTTCTTCCATCTTCCTTCTTCCTTCTTCATACTTCCAACTTCGCACTTCCAACTTAAAACTCCTACATTCCACTACGAATAGCTTCCACAGGATCCAATTTAGAAGCTGATATTGCAGGCAAAATTCCAGCAACCAAACCAATTATTGCTGCCAAACCTGTACCAAGACAAATGTTGAAAAAGCTTAAAACAAAATCAAATTCTAATACCTTTGTTAACACAATTGCAATTAACCAGACCAGAATTATTCCTATCAATCCGCCAATTACACAAAGAATTATGGCTTCAAATAGAAATTGAAAAAGTATAAACCTGTTTTTTGCGCCAAGCGATTTTTGAATTCCAATTAAATTGGTACGTTCTTTTACGGAAACAAACATTATGTTGGCAACTCCAAAACCTCCAACTAAAAGTGAAAATCCTGCAATCATCCATCCACCAGCGTTCATACTACTTATTATTCCGTCAAGGAAATCGGTAAATCCAGAAAAAACATTAATAAAAAAATTGTCTATTTCGGCAGTTTTTACACCTCGCATTGTGCGTAATTTTTGTGAAATATCGGCTTTAAAAGCTTCCATATCTATTCCTTTTGATGGTTTTATTACTATTACTGGCAACATTGAATCGTTGTTATCGCCAAACATTTTTCTAATAAAATTTACTGGAATAAAAACCGAAGTGTCATTGCTATCGCCAAATAATCCTGCGCCTTGTTTTTTTAGAATTCCAATTACTGTGAATTTTTGACCATACATTCGTACTTGTTTGCCAATTGGGTCTACGTTTTCAAATAGACTATTGGCAATTTCGTCTCCAATTACAATTACTGCTGTACCAGAATTAGATTCGGCTTCATTGTAAAATCTACCAGAAGTAAATTCTAATCCTTGAATGTCTATAAACTCTTGAGAAACAGGAACTACATTTACAGAACTTACCGATTTTGTTTCGTGTTTTATAATTTCTGCTCTGGTAAATATCTGGTAAGCAAGTTGTTGTGCATCTGGTAAATTATTTTTAAGATATTGGTATTCTTCATAATTTACATTGGGAAATTGCTCTCGTTTCCATCTCGGAATTTCTGATGGTCCAAATGATTCTGCTGTTAAATAAATGGTGTTTTTATCTAAACTACTTAAACTTTTTTTAATTTTTTGGTCTAATGAATCTACCGCAGCAAGTACAGCTATTATTGAAAATATTCCAATTGTAACTCCTAATAACGAAAGTAAAGTTCGTAACTTATTGGTTCGCAAAGCGTTCATTGCAAAAGTGAAACTTTCTTTTAATAATCTTAAATATACTAACATTGCGGTTTTTTTCTTTGTTCAAATTTAAGGTATTAGTAATTATAATGAAACAAATGTTACAGATATTCAATACAAATGTTATTTAACCCTGATTGAAGCGGTATCTTTTATACCTGACAGGTTTTAAAAACCTGTCAGGTATAAAAATATAGCGAAAAGCAGGAAAATGGTTAGTAAAAAAGCCCAAGCCATGCGTTGCCAAAAAAATAAAAAATAATACTTATATTGAATTAAATTCTGCTAAAAATTAAAATTAATTCAGATTAAAAAAACTACTTTTGTGTGCTTAACTACACACATAATGAGCACGACTAAAAGTATTAAATCGGCACTAATTTCGGTCTTTTCAAAGGATGGTTTGGAGCCAATTGTTAAGCAACTTCATCAGCAAAATGTAACTATTTACTCGACTGGCGGAACAGAAGAATTTATTAAAAATCTAGGAATTCCGGTTGTTCCTGTTGAAGATGTTACTTCGTTTCCAGAAATTCTTGGCGGAAGAGTAAAAACATTACATCCTAAAATTTTTGGCGGCATTTTAAATCGTCAAGACAACGAAAGTGATGTGCAACAAATGGACGAATTTGAGATTCCGCAAATTGATGTTGTAATTGTAGATTTATATCCATTTGAAAAAACGGTTTCTTCTGGCGCAAAAGAAAGTGATATTATTGAAAAAATTGATATTGGTGGTATTTCGTTAATTCGTGCTGCAGCTAAAAATTTTAATGATACTGTAATTGTTGCATCTGTGAACGAATATAGTTTGTTTCTTGACATGATTGTTGAAGGAAAAGGAACTACAACACTAGAACAAAGAAGACTTTTGGCAACGAAAGCTTTTCACGTTTCATCTCATTATGATGCTGCAATTTTTAATTATTTTAATGTTGATGAAACTATTTTAAAAACTAGTATTGACAATGGTCAAGTTTTAAGATATGGCGAAAATCCGCACCAAAAAGGATTTTTCTTTGGCGATTTTGACGCTTTGTTTACAAAACTTCACGGTAAAGAATTGTCTTATAATAATTTATTGGATGTTGATGCTGCTGTGAATTTAATTGCTGAATTTAAAAATACGGAAGATACGTTGCAATGCAACGCATCGACGTTTGCAATTTTAAAACACAATAATGCTTGTGGTTTAGCAACAAGAAATTCTATGAAAGAAGCTTATTTGGCAGCTTTAGCTTGCGATTCAATATCGGCATTTGGAGGAGTTTTAATTGCAAATGGTACAATTGACGCCGAAACTGCTACTGAAATAAATTCGCTTTTTTGCGAAGTTGTAATTGCACCAAGTTATGATGAAAAAGCCATTGAAATTTTATCTCAAAAGAAAAACAGAATTATTTTAGTTTTAAAAGAGGTTGAGTTACCTGTAAAACAACTTCGTACCTGTTTAAATGGAATTTTAGTTCAAGATAAAAACAATAGCACTGACAATAAACAGTCGTTAAAAAACGTTACTACAACAACTCCGACAGATCAAGAAGTTGACGATTTAATTTTCGCTTCTAAAATTTGTAAAAATACAAAATCTAACACCATAGTATTTGCTAAAAATAATACTTTAATTTCTTCTGGAACTGGACAAACTTCTCGAGTTGATGCTTTAAAACAAGCAATTGAAAAAGCAAACACATTTGGATTTGATTTAAATGGCGCAGTTATGGCAAGTGATGCATTTTTTCCGTTTCCGGATTGTGTAGAAATTGCAAAACACGCTGGAATTACAGCTGTTATACAACCTGGTGGATCAATTAAAGACGAATTAAGCATAAATTATTGCAATGAAAATAAAGTTGCAATGGTATTTACAGGAACACGTCATTTTAAACATTAATTTGTTTAACTTTGCGCTAATTATTTATTAACTTTTAACCCCTAAACATCGTATGGGATTTTTTGATTTCATGACCGAGGATATTGCGATAGATCTTGGTACCGCTAATACATTAATCATTCACAATGATAAAGTTGTAATTGATAGTCCATCTATCGTTGCAAGAGATAGAATTTCTGGTAGAATAATTGCCGTTGGAAAAGAGGCAAATATGATGCAAGGAAAGACTCATGAAAACATAAAAACCATTCGTCCGTTAAAGGATGGAGTTATTGCAGATTTTGACGCATCGGAACAAATGATAAAAATGTTTATCAAAAGTATTCCTGCATTAAAGAAAAAAATGTTTCAACCTGCACTTAGAATGGTAGTTTGTATTCCATCTGGAATTACAGAAGTTGAAATGCGTGCAGTAAAAGAAAGTTGCGAACGTGTAAACGGTAAAGAAGTATATTTAATTCATGAACCAATGGCGGCAGCAATTGGAATTGGAATTGATATTATGCAACCTAAAGGAAATATGATTGTAGATATTGGTGGTGGAACTACCGAAATTGCTGTTATTGCTCTTGGCGGAATTGTATGCGATAAATCAGTCAAAATTGCAGGTGACGTTTTTACAAACGACATTATTTATTATATGAGAACGCAACACAATTTATTTGTGGGAGAAACAACAGCCGAAAAAATAAAAATTACAATTGGTGCAGCTACAGATCAACTAGAAACTCCACCAGATGATATGTCAGTTCAAGGTAGAGATTTACTTACTGGAAAACCAAAACAAGTGGAAGTTTCTTTTAGAGAAATTGCAAAAGCACTTGACAAATCTATTCAAAGAATTGAAGATGCAGTTATGGAAACGTTATCTCAAACACCACCAGAATTAGCAGCAGATATTTACAACACAGGAATTTACCTTGCTGGTGGAGGTTCAATGCTTCGTGGTCTTGACAAACGTATTTCTTTAAAAACAGACTTACCAGTTTACATTGCAGAAGATCCTTTAAAAGCAGTTGTTCGTGGAACCGGAATGGCGTTGAAAAACATACCAAAATTTAGAAGTATTCTTATAAAATAAATTCCAAATTTAGTAAATTCCAAATTCCAAAAATCGTTAATGCAATTACTTTTGGGATTTGGAATTTTGAAATTTGTAACTTTTAAAAACTATGCAGCAAATATTTAATTTTATATTTAAAAACAGCCATCGAATGCTGTTTTTGCTGCTTATGGTAGTATCTATTGGGCTTACAATTCAGTCGCATTCGTATCATAAAAGTAAAATAATAAATTCTGCCAATTTTTTTACTGGTGGCGTTTATGAAAAAGTAAATTCTGTAAATGAATACTTTGATTTAAAAACTAAAAATGACGAATTAGCATTAGAAAACGGAAGATTAAAAGGGTTACTTTTTAATTTAAAAGACTCTACAAAATTGCCGCTTTTTGATTCTATAAAAGGTGTTAAAAAAACAGATATTCAAATTTCTAAAGTCATCAAAAACTCTTATGGTTTTCAAGAAAATTTCTTAACTATAAATTCTGGTCAAAAACTTGGTATTGAACCAGATATGGGAGTTATTAATAGTTTAGGAATTGTTGGTATAATTGAAAATACATCTACAAATTATTCAACAGTTTTAAGTATTCTAAATGTAAAATCTCAAATTAATGCTAAAATTAAAAAGTCAAATCACTTTGGATCTTTAATTTGGAATGGTAAAAATGCAGGATTTGTTCAATTAATAGATGTACCAAGATTAGCATCGGTTAAAAAAGGAGATACCATTGTAACTGGCGGACAATCGACCATATTTCCAGAAAATATAAATATTGGAACCATTGAAAATATTTATACTGATAATCAAACAAACTTTTTCACCATAAATGTTCGGTTATTTAATGATATGACAAGTTTAGATCACGTTTATATTGTTAAAAATAAAGACAAAAAAGAAATTGATGCATTAGAAAAAAATACTGTTAAAAATGAATAGTACTTTTTTATATAACCTTGCCAGATTTATTTTGTTGCTTGCAGCACAAGTACTTATATTTAATAATTTTAACTTTTTAGGTTATATTAATCCGTTTCCATATATATTATTTATAATTTTATATCCAGTAAACGGAAATAAATATGGACTGCTGATGGCAAGTTTCTTTTTAGGATTGTTAATGGATATGTTTTGTAATTCTGGCGGAGTATTTGCAACATCTTGTGTACTTCTTGCCTTTTTACGTCCAGCAATATTTAGATTTTCATTTGGTTTAAGTTACGAATACCAAACGGTTAGAATTAATGATGTTTTAAGTCCAGGACGATTTTCGTTTATATTTTTATCAGTTTTAATTCATAATTTATCTTTATTTTTACTTGAAGTTTTTACCTTTGAATCTATATGGAGTATTTTGCTTAAAACTCTTTTAAGTACAGTATTTACAATCATAATTTGTATATTAATAATTTATCTAATAAAGCCAAATAAGCGATGAGAAAAGCTTTGTTGCCATCTTTAGTCATTATCGTAGCGTCTTTGCTATTGATAAGGATCTTCTTTTTGCAAATAGTTGACGATTCTTTCAAATTAAAATCTGAAAACAACGCGATCAAAATTAAATATGACTATCCAGAAAGAGGTTATATTTATGATAGAAATGGAGTACTTCTAGTAGCCAATCAGTCTTCTTATGACATTATGGTTATTCCTAGAGATATGAAAAAAATAGACACATTAGAATTCTGTTCTCTACTTGCTATCACAAAGGAAGAATTTATAAAAAAAATAAAAAAAGCACGAGTTTATAGCCCGATGTTGCCTTCGGTTTTTTTACCACAATTAAATAAACTAGAATACGCAGCGTTTCAAGAAAAAATAAGAAAATTTGAAGGTTTTTATATTCAAAAACGTTCACTTAGAGATTATCAAGATAATTTTGGTTCCAATGTTTTTGGATTTATCACTCAAGTAAACGAAAAAATAATTGAAAAAAATCCATACTATATTGGTGGCGATTTAATTGGAAAACAAGGCGTTGAAGAAAGCTATGAAATTGAACTTCGAGGTCAAAAAGGAGTAAAATATATTTTAAAAGATAAATTTAATAGAGAAATTGGTCCGTACAAAGAAGGAAAATACGATACAATTTCTAAGCAAGGTCAAGATTTAACGTTAACACTTGATGCAGAACTTCAAAAGTATGGCGAAGAATTAATGATTAACAAATGGGGTGGAATTGTTGCCATTGAACCAAAAACAGGAGAAATATTAGCATTAGTTACTGCACCATCTTATGATCCTGGAATTCTTGTTGGAAGACAACGATCTAAAAATTATACTTTTCTTTACAAAGATTCTATAGCAAAACCACTTTATGATAGAGGACTTTTAGCAGAATATCCTCCAGGTTCGCCATTTAAAATTTTAACGGCTTTGGTGGGTTTACAAGAAGGCGTTATAGATACAGAAACCACATTTTTTTGCCGCCGAGGTTTTAGTTATGCTCGTGGTAGATTTATGAAATGTCACGATTCTGGTGCGTCTAAATTACATAACGGAATTTATAATTCTTGTAATACTTATTTTGCCAACGTATTTATGAAAACCATAAATAAATATAAAGATCCTGGTGTTGGTGTAGATGTTTGGGCTAAACATGTTAAAAGTTTCGGTCTTGGCGATTTTATGGGAAGTGATTTACCAACTGGTAAAAAAGGTTCCATTCCTACTTCTAAAACTTATAAAAAATTATATCCTGCTGGCG
This sequence comes from Flavobacterium sp., assembly GCF_043760115.1. GTDB lineage: Bacteria > Bacteroidota > Bacteroidia > Flavobacteriales > Flavobacteriaceae > Flavobacterium. Next base: position 796 of record NZ_JAYUPK010000118.1, on the reverse strand, counting down.
GTTGGCGAAGCACAGCAATAGTTTCTAATGCAATTGGTCAAGGTGAAATTTTAATGACACCTATACAATTGGCCAATATGATGGCTACAGTTGCCAACAGAGGATATTATTTTACACCTCACGTAATTAAAAAAATAGAAGGAAAAGTTATAGATAAAAAGTTTAGAACTAAACACATGACAACTATAGACAAGAAAAATTTTGAACCTGTAATTAATGGTTTGTATGATGTTTATAATCTTGGAACAGCAAGAGGTTTAGGCGCAGTTGGAATAGAAATATGCGGAAAAACTGGAACTGCCGAAAACTTTTTACGTGTAAATGGCAAACGTGTAAAACTTCAAGATCACTCTATTTTTGTGGCTTTTGCTCCAAAGGACAATCCTAAAATTGCTATTGCTGTATTTGTAGAAAACGGATATTGGGGTGCACGTTGGGCTGGTCCAATTACTACTTTAATGATAGAAAAATATCTAAATAAAAAAATAACACGATTAGATTTAGAAAAGAAAATGTTAAACGGAAGTTTAAAATCGCAATACGATAAATTAAGACCCAAAAAAGTTCAAGACAGTCTAACTTTAATTAAAACTAAATTACTAGACAGCATTGCCAAAATTAAGCGCGAAAAAGATTCTATCAACAATAAAAAGTTAGAGAAAAATATAAAAATTGACTCTTTAAAGTCAAGAACCTAAATGAAAAATCAAAGCGTAACAAGTAATATCGATTGGATAAGTATATTCATTTACATTGCATTAGTGGCAATGGGATGGTTAAATATTTATTCGTCATC
>NZ_JAYUPK010000117.1:0-2686 GCF_043760115.1 Flavobacterium sp. | reverse complement strand
TAAGATGTAGCCAAACTTAATTCCAATTAAAAAGTTTACAGTGTTTATAGTTCCTATTGGTCTAATAAAGCTTTCTACTTGAGTTCCTCCATGAAATTCATCATCTAGAATGCCATCATTTTCTGCTTGTGTTAAATTATTAGATGATTTTATAAACCGAATTCCAAGACCTAAGTAATAGGTAAAAGTAAATTTTTCTCCCAGTTCTTCAACAAAACTATATTTCAAAGAAATACAATTTATTTTTCTGTTCATAGAATATTGTTTTTCAAAATTTGATCCAACACTTACAGATATACTGTCTTTAAATTCATACGATTGTTGTTTGTATTGGTATTCTATTCCAAGATATTGAGTGTTATATTTATTTTCTAAAATTTTAAATTTAATTTCAGGTTTTATAAGATAACCAGAAGAATTTCTTTTAACACTTTCAGAACTTGGTAAATAATTTCCTGCTTCAAATGAAAAAAATAATTTTTTATGCAATTTTATATCTGCACCATATCTAATTGATGGACCATCAAAAAAATCTATTAAAGAAAGTGGTGCAATATACAAGACAATTTTAGGATCAAAATCAGATTCTTTATTGGTTTCTTTTTGCGCATAAGATGTTGTAATTGATAGCAATAGAAATACAATTAAATAATTTTTTCTCATTTTTTTGTTAATTATGTTTGCTAATGTAATGATTTATGTAAAATTTGATTCATCAAAAATTGAATTATCTATTTTTTTAAAATCGCGTAAAACTACCTGTATCCATTTCATTTTTATTAAATACTTTTGAAAAGTGTAAAATTCTTACAAACTTTAATTTGTATAAAATGTGTGGATTTACCGTACTTTTTATTAAAAATAAGTGTGTAATTTTACATTAGTGTAAAATAAAATCTACAAATTAATTGCTTTTTTGTTTTTTGTATTATTTTTTTACATAGTTTTATGATGTTCAATCTTACAATTCACAATTTATGAAAATCTCAACCTTTCGATTGTCTTTAGTAGTTTTCTTTTCTTTATTCAATTCTTTGTTACTTTTTTCTCAAGACATTCTTTGGGAAAAGAGTTATGGTGGAAAACATGCCGAGTATTTAATGGATGCAAAACCCACAGCAGATTATGGTTTTATTTTGGCAGGAAGTTCCTTGTCTAAAAAAACAGGTAAGAAAACTGAGGATAATATCGGCGATTTAGATTATTGGATTTGGAAAATGGATGAAAAAGGCGATTTAGATTGGCAAAAAAACATTGGTGGTTCTGGTAGCGATTTTCTTCAAAGTATTGCACTTACTAATGATGGTGGTTATATTCTTGGTGGCACATCCAATTCTAGTAAAGAATTTGATAAAACAGAAGATTGTAAAGGTGATGATGATTATTGGATAATAAAACTGAATGCTAAAGGTGGCGAAGAATGGCAAAAAACTATTGGTGGCAGTGGTCAAGATAAATTGCAAAGCATTACCCCAACTAGAGATGGCGGTTATATTATTGGTGGTTCGTCTAGTTCTTATTTAACTGGAGATAAAACACAAGAAAATTTTGGAAATTTAGATTACTGGATTGTAAAATTAGATAGAAAAGGAATTATTGAATGGCAACAAACTTTTGGCGGAATGTATGCTGATGAATTAAAAAGTATTGAATTAACTTTTGATGGTGGATTTATACTTGGTGGACATTCTAACTCGCCTATTTCTGGCAATAAAATACAAGACAATATTGGTGATGGCGATTATTGGTTAATTAAATTAGATGCAAAAGGAATTTTAGAATGGCAAAAAACTATTGGTGGCGATAATGATGACCAACTAAATGTAGTACACCAAACGTATGATAAAGGATATTTTTTAGCAGGAAATTCTAACTCGGCTGCAACAAATGAAAAAACCAAAACCAACCAAAACGGAACTGATTTTTGGGTAGTAAAACTAAACGAAGAAGGCGAAATTAAATGGCAAAAAACTTATGATTTTGGCAAAGTAGATATTTTAACTTCATTAGTAGAAAACGAGGACCATAGTTTTTTAATTGGTGGTTATGCCAAAGCCGAAAAAACTGAAAAAGGAAAACTAGGAGTACCCAATGTTAAAGCTAAAAAAGGCACTGATGATTACATTGCCTTAAAAATTAATGAAAATGGAGAAGAATTGTGGAATAGAATTGTTGGCAGTAATGGAGAAGATGTATTAAAAAAAGTTATAGAAACTAGAGATGGCGGTTATTTAATGACTGGAACGTCTAACTCTAAAATTTCTGGTGATAGAAATACCGCTATTGGAAGTAACGATTTTTGGGTAGTGAAACTAAAAGACGATAAAAAACCAGATAAAGTAAAACCCAAGATTGAAGCATTGCCCAACCCAACAACAGAATATACTAATGTTATAATAGGATACGATTATGAAAGTGGCACAGCAACATTAGTAGATTTAGCTGGACACCAATTGCAACAATTTGATATTACCAGTAGAACCATACCCATAGATTTAAGAAGTTACCCAGAAGGTATTTACATTGTAAACATTAAAACTAATGTGCAAAGTGATGGTGTTAAAATTATTAAAAGTTTAAATAAAAAATTGAGTTATTAATTTAAATTCCGTATATTAGTCCCATTAAATACTGATACATGGATAATTTTAAAGGTCAAAACATACTCAATCTAGTAAAAGAATTC
>NZ_JAYUPK010000116.1:0-16836 GCF_043760115.1 Flavobacterium sp. | reverse complement strand
CAATTTCTTCAATGATACAGTTATTGATTTTTACATCAACAATTTTGTTATTATAAGAACTTTTAGTGTCAATTATTTTAGCTTCTTTGATTAGGATTTTCATAATTAACGTATTAAAATTATTTTACAAATTTCTGAATTAAAATTTCAAGAAACAGAAATAGTAATGCTAAGATAACAAACCATTTCCATATTTGATTATCGCTTCTGTTGGCTTGCAAAGTGTCAAAAATTGATGATACATTGCTAATCTCTTTGTAATCGCTAACCACATTGGCATTGGCATTTTCAAGATTACTTTCGGTTCTATTGTAATTAAAACTTATATTTTCTATAGGTTGATTGTTATTAAAAATTCCGAAATTTCCAGCTTCTTTTGGGTTATCACTAAACGTTAATTTTACTTTACTGTTTAAAATTTGTTGTACAGGAATAAAATTTTCTGAATCGTTTTTTACATTTACAATTTCATCTTTACCCAAATTTGTTTCCACAATAAAAGGTTTACTTTCATCAATTATCATTGCATTTACGCCAGCTTTTTGAGCATTTTGAGCCATATTATAAAACGTTGGAACAATTATTGGCGAATTTTGAAAATTACTATTTATTTTATTTATCGCTGCAGCAAAAACATAAATTCCACCTACTCCATTTTCAATAGCACTTAAAAATGCAGTTTGATCGCTATAACCCAAAACCATTGGCGCAGCATTACTAATTTCAAAAGATACTTTAGTATTTGGATATTGAAAATTGTCTACTTTTTTCTCGAAAACACTACTAAATAATGGATGACTAAAATTTATTTTGGTTACCATTTTTTCAGAATTTCCTAACGATTTGAATTGAATTGCTCCAAAATTGGCAAGAAACGAATTCAAATTAGAAACTGTACACTCTGAACTAGGAATTAAAATTACATTTCCTCCTTTTTCTACAAACGATTTTAAGGTTGTTTGTAACGCTTGCGGAATATCTTTTAATTCATTCAAAACAATTGCATCTTGTTTATCGAGCAAATTATAGTCTAAAGATTGCAATGAAAAATTAGAATAATTAAATTCTTTTAAGGTATAAATTCTTGATAAAAAGCCACTTTTTTCTGGATCGCCAATACTTATAACATTACTTTTTTCTGGTTTAGAAATACTAAAATAATAGTTGTTGTCATATTCTAATCCGGTTTCAGAAATAGAAACATAACCGTGAAAATCTTGTTTTGGAATGGTGAAATTTATGGTTTTACTTTTAGATTCAAAATTAACTAAAGTTTTAGCAATCAGTTTTTTATTATTGTACAAAGCAATTGGAATGTCTTTAAAATCATCGCCATAAGCGTCAAGATTTACTCCTATTTCGTAAAAATTATCAAGCGTTTGGTTGATAAAAACGCTATCAATTGCAATGTTATCAGTTTTTTCAGCTTCTGGAATTATAAAATATAAATTTTCATCTTCTTTACTTTTTTTAACTTGATTGGGTTGCAATCCAACAGCATCAGTAATTACAACAATGTCTTTATTGTAAGCCGATTTATGCGCTTTTATTTTTGCCAAAAGATTATCCAACTGAAAAGAAGAAGCACTATATTTTAAATTTTGAAGTTCTTTTTGAATTGATTTAATATCAGTATTCCAATAATTATCTGAACAAGTAATTAAAGAAAAATTGGCGTTTTCTGGAGTATGTTCTAGTAAATCTTGAACGGCACGTTTTAACAATTCGCCTTTTTTTCCTTTGGCTTGCATACTAAAGGAATTGTCTAATACAATATACAATTCGTTGGTAGCATTTTTACTGTCTTTGGCTTTAAAAAATGGTTGTGCAAATGCTAAAATTAAAAAAGCCAACAATAATAATCGTGTAGCAAGCAGTAAATATTTTTTTAATTTAGAACTTTTACGTGTTTGAACTGCGAGTTCTTTTAGAAATTTTACATTAGTAAAATATTCTGTTTTAAATTTTCTTAATTGAAAAAGATGAACTAAAATCGGAATGATTAATAGAAAAAGAAAATATAGAATTTCTGGATGTTTAAACTGCATTCTTTATAAAGGTTTATTCAATTCACTTTATTATTTATTATTGATGAATTTCATTTGTCAAAAATACATTTTTTTATAATGAAATTGTACTGAAAAATATTTTTTTAAAGGTAAAAAGTTGAAAATTTGATTATAAATAGTACTTTTATTATTGAAATAGTACAGATACATTTGAACAAAATTAAAATTATTAGAAATTTAAATAAATTATTTTCGCATCTCATTCCAACCTTTTTATAAAAAATACACTCTTAATAAGAAATACATAACTTGTGATAGACGAAAACCTAATTAGTAACTGCAAAAAAATGCAACGAGAAGCGCAACGAGAAGTATACAGCTTGTTGTCGCCTAAATTGTATAGAACTTGCAAACGCTACCTCAAGAAAGAGGAAGAAATTGAAGAAGTATTGGCAGATGCTTTTTATACCATTTTTACAAAAATTGAACAATTAAAAGAATTGAAAGCATTTGAAGGTTGGGCAAGAAAAATAACTGTAAATCAATGTTTACTTCAATTAAAACGCAATGTAAATTTTAATTTATATCTAGAAGATACCAAACTTTCTTTACAACCAAAAAGTGCAGAAGAAACCCATTTAGAAGAAGAAGATTTACTTAATTTATTAAATTTTATTCCAGAAGGATGCAAAACTATTTTTAATTTATTTGCCATAGAAGGTTACAGTCATAAGGAAATTGCAAGTATGTTATCAATATCTGAAGGAACATCTAAGTCGCAGTTGAATGCTGCAAAAACTAAACTACAAGTTTTGGTTAACAATTTATATTACAAAAAAGCTAAATAATACTGAAATAAATTCAGCACACATAAATTCAGCATAAAATTATGGAAAATCACGATAAAATATATACTCAATTTAAGAACGCAGCCGAAAAATCTGCCGAAAAAGACTTTCCAAATAAGGAAAACGTCTGGGATAAAATTGAAGGAAAACTAGACCAGAAAGTATTAAAAAAAGAAACTAAACTATGGAAAAAAATTGCTGTTGCAGCATCAATTTTATTAGTAGTTTCTGTAATATATCAATTTGTAAAAACAGATACTAAACTTGAGCCAGTTACAAATGAAGTTGTAATAAATGATAGTATTTCTAAAACTGCAACTCAAATAAAAGTAGATAGTAATGCTGTTGTTGTAACAAATTCTGCTTTAAAAACTAATGCTGATGAAATTTTAAAAGAACAAATTAATGTTCAATCGGAAATTGTTTCTACTGATTTTTCTCTTGCAACATCTGAAACAACTCAAGCAGATACACTTGTAGAAAAACCAAAATATAATTTTAAAACTAGAAAAAATTCATCACCAGCAACTTGGGGTGGTAATGGAACTTATGAAGCAAGAGGTGTAAAACAAATTGAAGGTGATGAAATTATTTTCTCTAAAGATGAAGTAAAAGAAAAAGAAAGTGATAAAAAATTAGAAGCAATTGTTGTAATTGATGGCGAAGTTTCTAAGAAAAAAGTAGCCGATTTAGATGATGAAGAATTGGAATCTATTGTAGAATTAAAAGAACCTTTGTATATTATAAACTCTATTTATTATACCGAAAAAGAACTTTTTGGCCCAAACCCAACAAGTCCTTACGCACCATTGAACAAACAAAAAATAGAAACATTTTCTATATTACAACCAGAAAAAGCTACCAAAATTTATGGTGAAAAAGGTAAAAAAGGAATTGTAATTGTTACAACTAAAGATGGAAAACCTGAGGTTAAGAAAGAATAAAAACATTAAATCCCAAAACTATTTTTGGGATTTAATGTTAGCTTAATTATTACTTTTCTATTTCTCTTAAACTTTCCATTTTTTTATGAGCAAGGAAACCTTTTATGTCTTCAAAATGTTCTTTTACACGTTTGTTTCCAAATTCGAAAACCTTTGTTGCCAAACCATCAAGAAAATCTCTATCGTGAGAAACTAGAATTAAAGTTCCATCAAAATCGCGCAAAGCATCTTTAATAATGTCTTTGGTTTTCATATCTAAATGATTGGAAGGTTCATCTAAGATTAAAATATTTACAGGTTCTAACAATAGTTTTATCATTGCAAGACGCGTTTTTTCTCCACCAGAAAGTACTTTTACTTTTTTAGTTACATCGTCGCCATGAAACATAAATGCTCCAAGTATATCTTTAATTTTTGTACGTACATCGCCAACTGCAATGTCGTCAACTGTTGAAAAAATAGTTCCGTTTTCGTCTAATAATGATGCTTGATTTTGAGCAAAATATCCAATTTGAGCATTGTGACCAATTTCTACACTTCCACCATTAATTGCAATTTCTTTCATTATGGCTTTTATCATTGTAGATTTTCCTTCACCATTTTTACCAACAAAAGCCACTTTATCGCCACGTTCAATAACAATATTGGCTTCTTTAAAAATTAAATGATCGCCATATGATTTATGCAAATCTTTTACAACAACTGGATATTGACCAGAGCGAATTGCTGGTGGAAATTTTAATTTTAATGCCGATGTATCAACCTCATCAACTTGAACAATAACTAGTTTTTCTAGCATTTTAACTCTCGATTGTACAGCATCAGTTTTAGAAAAAGTTCCTTTAAAACGATCAATAAAAGTTTGATTATCTGCAATCATTCTTTGCTGTTCGTCATACGCTTTTTGCTGATGCACTCTTCGGTCTTTTCGCAACTCTAAATAATGAGTGTATTTAGCTTTGTAATCGTAAATTCTTCCCATTGTTACTTCAATAGTTCTATTAGTAATAGCATCTACAAACGCTTTATCGTGCGAAATTACAACTACAGCTTTGGCAGAATTTATTAAAAAATCTTCCAACCATTGAATACTTTCAATATCCATATGATTAGTTGGTTCATCTAGCAAAATTAAATCTGGTTTTTGCAACAGAATTTTAGCAAGTTCAATTCTCATTCTCCAACCTCCAGAAAACTCCGATGTTTGACGTGTAAAATCTGTTCTTTCAAAACCTAAACCAACTAGAATTTTTTCAATTTCGGCTTCATAATTTATTTCTTCTATGGCATAGAATTTCTCACTTAAATCTGAAACACGTTCAATTAATTTCATGTACGCATCACTTTCATAATCGGTACGAATAGTTAATTGTTCGTTTATTTCATCTATTTCGGCTTTCATTTTAAAGATTTCTCCAAATGCTTTAGAAGTTTCTTCCATTACTGTTGCACCATCTGAAGTCAATAAATGCTGAGGCAAATAGGCAATAATAGCATCTTTTGGAGCAGAAATATTTCCTGTAGACGGTTTAGATTCTCCTGCAATAATTTTTAAAAGTGTAGATTTTCCTGCGCCATTTTTACCCATTAGGGCAATTTTATCATTTTCATTAATTGCAAAAGAAACATCGCTAAATAAAGTGGTACCGCCAAAATTTACGGAAATATCGTTTATTGTAATCATCTTAAAGTTTAGAAAGTTTAATTGTTTAAAAGTTTAATTTTAAACGTTTTTTGAAGGTGCAAAGATAGATTTTTTGAAAGAAATGGCAATTACTTATTGTAAAATGAGCAATTTTTTATTTTAAAATTTCTTTCAACTTAGACTGAAATTCTATATTTTCATTAATTCCAATATGATTTTGATTTTCTAGAATGAAAAGTTTATCCTTTGGTTTAAATAATTTTTGTAATCGTTCTGAATTTTTAATTGAAATTAATTGATCTTGATTTCCATGAAAAATATAAATTTGAGATTTTACTTTTGTCATGTAAATATTGGTTTCAAAGTGAAATTTCTTTAAAAAATCTGGAAAATATGGCGCTCTTGAACTAGAATATTCCAAGAAATTATAATATGGTGCTTGAAGAATTAATTTATTTGGATTTTTTATTGATGATAAATAAGTTGCCAATCCAGTTCCTATTGAATAACCAATTATTACATTTTTTTTCTCTTTGTAACTAGCTATTACTTTGTCATAAACTATAGAAATATCAATAAAAACTTGTTCTTGATTTTCAATTTCACCTTCGCTTTTTCCAAAACCTCGATAATCAAGAAAGAAAATATCATAACCTAAATCGGTATACATTTTGGCATTATTTCCCCAAGAATCTATTGAACCTTTGTTTCCATGAAGATAAAAAATTAGACCTTTAGGATTTTCAGTTTGAAATAAAATTCCATTTTGAATTTTAGTGTCAAATGATGGAACATTTATTTCTTTAAACTCTTGATTGAATTGAAATGAATAATTTTTAGGAAGTTTATTTGCAACGAAAACCATTTCTGCTTGATTGCAATATATGTAGCTTACATATAATAAAAAGATAATTGCAAAGATGGAAGATAATGTTAAAAATAAGAAACGAACTGTCTTCATTTTACTAAATTAATAATCTATTTTTTAAGTTTTATAGGATTTTGACGAGTATCAAAAATTTGAAGAATTCTAATCTCGGTATTGTTTTGAACTTTATAAATAATTTTATAATTACGAACTATCATTCTTCTGAATGGTTCTCCAAGAAACTCATCTAACTGATATTGTTCTGTAAAATGAATACTTTTACTTTGTAATATAATATCTTTAATTACATTTTTAGCAGCTTGCTCAGATTTTAATTTTAGGTATTCAAAAATTAATTTTAAATCAGCTTTTGCTTCATTATCCCACAAAATTTTAATTGGTTTATTCATTTTACCAATTTTCAATTTCTTTTTCTAAATCTTCAATTGTTGTAAATTTACCAGAAGAAATTCGCTCATCAGCTTGTTTTACCATAGCAATATATTCTTGTTTATCAATTGGATAACCACTAATTGTATGAGCAACAACATCATTATCTAAAACAGATTTTAAAGCAATAATTTTTTTAAGTTTACTTTCATCATTTATATGAAGTAACCAATCTACTAACTCTATTTTTTTTGCTGCAATGTTCATATTACTATTTGTTTAATGTCAAATATACAAAAATTAAATACTCATTCTAAAATCTTCAATAATAGGATTGGCTTTGCCGAAATTAGTTTCTTGAATAAATAATTCTATAGCTTTGGCATTTTGTATACTTGGCAAAACATTGGCTTGATTGTTATCTTTTACAACAACTACAATGTTTTTTTCTTCTAGTTTAGCTTTTAATGAAGTTGCTAAAATTTCACTTCCTGAAAATATTTTTATTAAACCCATTTTATGTTTGTTGTTTGTTGTTTGTTGTTTGTTGTTTGTTGTTTATAGAAGATATTCTAAATCAGAATTTAAATTCAATAAAATTATCAAATTTTATTTATTCTACTGTGATTACTGATCACTGTTTACTGAACACTGATCACTGATTACTACCTAATAAAATTACTCTTCCATTTCAAAGAAGACTGGTTCTATCATTATTTTTTCTGCCAATGTTTCTACTCTTTCTGTAATTTCTGAACAAAAGAATATACGTTGTGTTTTTTCTACACTTGCTGAAAGTCGCATTATAATTGCGTCTAGTCTGTTTTTAAAAAGTTCTTCAGCATCGTCTACAACAAACATTTTAATGGTATTAATATTAAATCCTGCAGATGCAAATAAAGCATTTATACGGTTTGGTGTGCCAATAAGAATGTCTAATCCTAATGAAATTATATTTTTGTCATAATCTACATCGCCTTTATCGTGAACTCCAAGAATACTTAAATCGGTGTAGGTTCCAAACTTTAAAAAAAGTTCTTCCATTTCTAGCACTTTTTCTTTATTTTCTACTATTATTAAGGCACGTGTACTTTCGCCCATTGTTTTTTCCATTCGTTGAATTACGTTCAACACAATAGTTGTAGATTTTCCTGTTCCTTTTGGCGATTGAATTACAGCATCTGCTCCACTTTTTATGGTAGAAAAAGTGTCTTGTTGCATTTCATTAGCTTCAAGTAAATTGTGCTCAATTAATGCTTGTTGTAGGTATGGATTTATTTTTTTTAAAATCATAATTTGGTTGTGAGTTGTGAGTTATAAGTTGTGTGTCAACTTGATAACACACAACTCAAAACCCACAACATTTTTATTATTTACTAGCAAATAGCTTAACATCAATTTCAGAAATTTCGTTTCCTCCAAGTATTATTAGTCGTTCTACCACGTTTCTTAACTCTCGAATGTTTCCTGTCCAGTCGTATTCTTGCAATAATTTTATAGCTTCAACTGAAAAAGATTTTTGTGCATTTCCTTGTTCTTCTGCTATTTTTACTGCAAAATGTTCTAGCAACAAAGGTATGTCATCACGACGATCATTCAATGCAGGAACTTTAATTAAAATAACGGCTAATCTGTGATATAAATCTTCACGAAAACGACCTTCGGCAATTTCAGTTTTTAAATCTTTATTGGTTGCAGCAACAACACGAACATTTACTTTTATGTCTTTGTCTGCGCCAACACGTTGTATTAAACTTTCTTGCAAAGCTCTTAATACTTTAGCTTGTGCAGCCAAACTCATATCGCCAATTTCGTCTAGAAAAATGGTTCCGCCATCGGCAGCTTCAAATTTTCCTGCTCTGTCTTTTATGGCAGATGTAAATGCACCTTTTACGTGTCCAAATAATTCACTTTCTATTAATTCTGATGGAATTGCTGCACAGTTTACTTCAATTAATGGATAGTTTGCGCGTTCACTTTTTTCATGCAATTGATGAGCAACAAGTTCTTTTCCTGTTCCGTTTGGTCCAGTTATTAAAACTCTTGCATCTGTGGTTGCAACTTTTTCTATTATAGATTTTATATGATTTATTGGTTCTGAATTTCCAATCATATCATAGTTTTTACTAACTTTTTTCTTTAGAATTTTATTTTCTACAACGAGTTGTTTTTTGTCTAATGCGTTGCGAACTGTGTTCAACAATCTGTTTAAATCTGGTGGTTTAGATATGTAATCGAAAGCGCCAAGTCGCATTGTGTTTATTGCTGTTTCCATATCGCCATGACCAGAAATCATAACAATTGGAATTTCGGGTTTGATTTTTTTTACGGCTTCAAGTAATTCTTCGCCATCCATTTTTGGCATTTTAATGTCGCAAAGAACTAAATCGTAATCGGTGTTTTTTATTTTTTCAAATCCTTGTGCGCCATCTTCTGCTTCTTCTACTTGATAAGTTTCGTTTTCTTCGGATAGTATTTTGGTTAAGACTCTTCTTATTGATGCTTCGTCTTCTATGATTAGTATTTTAGGCATTTTCTGTTGTGAGTTATGAGTTGTGAGTTGTGAGTTTTTTACAAAGTTACTGAAAAAAATTTCTTTTATTTTAAACCATTAAGGTAGTAAGGTTCATTAAGTTTTTGAAACTGTAACTTAATTAGATATAAAAATGATTGAGCTGGTAACCTAGCTTTCCTTGATAGAAAAGGATCAAGCGATTCGCTACTGACTTTGATAAGTTCAGTTTGACATTAATATTTTAAACCATTAAGGTGTTAAGGTTCATTAAGTTTTTGAAACTGTAACTTAATTAGATATAAAAATCATATAATTTCTAGCCCAGTTTACTTCACTAAAACTTTTATTTTAGTTGGAGTTCAGTGAACTTCGTTTGACTGGAAAAACATCCCGATTTTTATCGGGATTTATGGGAGGAAAGCTGGAATTACCTTGATAGATTAAGTTCAAGCGATTCGCTACTGACTTTGATACTTCCTTAGTCAGTACAGGCGAAGTTCAGTTTGACATTAATATTTTAAACCATTAAGGTATTAAGGTTCATTAAGTTTTTGAAACTGTAACTTAATTAGATATAAAAATGATTGATCCTGTAGCCCAGATTACTTCACTAAAACTTTTATTTTCAATGGAGTTCAGTGAACTTCGTTTGACTGGAATAACATCCCGATTTTTATCGGGATTTATGGAAGGAAAGCTGGAATTACCACGATAGATTAAGTCCAAGCGATTCGCTACTGACTTCGATATTTCATTTGTCAGTACAGGCGAAGTTCAGTTTGACATTAATATTTTAACCATTTATAAAGTTCTTTCCAAGTTGGTTTTTTTCCGTACATTAATATACCAACTCTGTAAATTTTTGAGGCGAAAACTACGACTAACAGAAAGGTTGAGAATAAAATTACTACCGATATTGCGATTTGCCAAAGTGGAACTCCAAACGGAATTCTCATCATCATTACTATTGGTGATGTGAGTGGAATCATTGAGAAAACAGTGGCAATTGTTCCGTGTGGATCATTTATTACTGTAAAAAAACCAATGTAAACTCCTAATATTAAAGGCATTATTATTGGTAGAAGAAATTGTTGCGAATCGGTTTCGTTATCTACAGCTGCTCCAATTGCCGCGTAAAATGAACTGTAAAGAAAATAACCACCAATGAAATAAATAACAAATGATATTAAAATTGTGGCAATTGGAAGATTGAGAATTTCTTTTAAATACATTTGAAATTGTCCGCCCATTTCGTTTTGTGCTGCTTGAATGGCTTGTGTTTGTGAATCAGAATTTGCTCCCATTTGTACTCCAAAAACGTATGAAAGAATGAACATTGCTGTTAAACCAAGTACAGCCCAAATTAAAAATTGAAGAATTCCTGCTAGTGATGTTCCTATTATTTTTCCCATCATTAATTGAAATGGTTTTACCGATGAGATGATAATTTCTATAATTCTAGATGTTTTTTCTTCGATTACGCTTCGCATAACCATATTTCCATAAAGAATTATGAACATCATAATTAGATAACCAAATGCGCCACCAATGATGACTTTTATTTCGTTAAGTCCTTTTAATGAAGCTTCTCCAGATGCTTTTGATAAATTTATTACAACTTTAGACTTGGCATTATTAATTTTTAAAGTATCTAGACTTGCAAGTTTATAATTGGATAATGTTATTTTCTTATTGATTACATCTTGAAGATTTTCTACAAAAGTTACACTTGGACTTTCGTTGGAAATGTATTGAATGGATTTTTGAAGTGAAGCTGGATTGTTGGTTTTTGGAATTACTAATAATCCTTCGTACGATTCTTTTACTATGCTGTCTTTTAATATTTTTAATGGCAATGGTGTTAAATCTAAATACTTGAACTCTTCATCGCTTTTAAATTCGTTGGTAAATAAACCAGATTCGTCATGTATTGCAATGGTTTTTAAATCGGCTTTCATTGTGCTTAAATAACCAACAAAAACAGCTATTCCAACAAATAATAATGGACTTAAAAAAGTCATTACTATGAATGATTTATTGCGAACTTTGGCAATGAATTCTCTTTTTATTATTAACGATATTATGCTCATAATTTATATTTTAAAATTCCAAATTTTAAAATTCCAAATTCCAAATAAGTAACAATTTTCAATTTATTAAATTTCAGACTTTAACTTCTATATTGATTGTTAGATTTAAAATTTTAAGATTTAGTGCTTAATTGTAATTTGGGATTTGAAATTTGGAAATTAAATTTTATTGGGTTACTGTTTTAATAAATATATCATTAACACTTGGAATTTTTTCTAAGAAATGGGTTACTTGACCACGTTGTGTCAAAATATGTAACAACTCGTTTGGAGTTGAATTACCAAGATTTATTTCTAGTTTTAATTCGTCATTTAGTGATTTAAAATTAGTTTGCGAAAGTGTGAATTTTTGAGTTAGATCATACATTAAACCTTCAATATTATCTGTTAGAATTCCGACTTCATAATTATTAGTTCGAAACTCTTTTTTTACATCTGATAATTTACCTTCTATTAATTTATTGGATTTATGGATTAGAGCTATGTAATCGCAAAGTTCTTCTACACTTTCCATCCTGTGAGTAGAAAATATTATTGAAGTTCCTTGCTTGTTCAATTCTAGTAATTCATCTTTAATTAAATTAGCATTTACAGGATCGAACCCAGAAAATGGTTCATCAAGAATTAATAATTTTGGTTTGTGAAGCACAGTTACAACAAATTGTACTTTTTGTGCCATTCCTTTAGAAAGCTCTTCAATTTTTTTATTCCACCAACCTTTAATATCTAATTTATCAAACCAATAATCTAATTGCGTTTTGGCTTCGGTCTTAGACATTCCTTTAAGTTGTGCTAAGTATAAACATTGCTCGCCAACTTTCATAGATTTATATAAACCGCGTTCTTCTGGCATATAACCAATGTATTGAACATGTTTAGGGTTTAGTTTTTCTCCATCTAATAAAATTTCTCCACCATCAGGCAACGTTATTTGATTGATAATTCTTATTAACGAAGTTTTACCTGCACCGTTTGGACCAAGTAAACCATAAATACTTCCTTTGGGAACAGTTAAAGAAACTTGGTTTAAAGCAGTATAATCACCATAGGTTTTTACTACTTTATTAACTTCTAGAATGGAACTCATTGTTTAAAGATTTGTGTAAAAGTAAAGTATTAGTAGCAGTTTTTAGATTTTGTTACAAAAAAACCCACCCAAGTTGTAACACCAGGATGGGAAAAATTGCTATGAAAAAGAAATTACTAGTTTCCTAGTAATACTTCAAAAGTATAATTAATTTTTGTATTATGAAAACATATCTTTAACTTTTTCAAAAAAAGATTTATCTGTCTTTTCTGGATGTGGTTTAAAATTATCGTCGTCTATTGATTTTTCAAAGAATTGACGTTGTTCTTTAGATAAATTCTTTGGTGTCCAAACATTTACATGAACTAGTAAATCGCCATTTCCGTAACTATTTAAACTAGGAATTCCTTTACCTTTAAGACGTAAAATCTTACCAGATTGTATTCCTTCTTCTAGTTTTATTCTAACTTTTCCATTCACCGCTTCTATATCTTTAGAAATTCCTAAAGCTGCTTCTGGGTAACTAATGTATAAATCGTAATGAAGATTTTCGCCTTCGCGTTTTAAAAATTCGTGCTCTAGTTCTTCAATTGCAACAATTAAATCTCCTGGAACTCCATTTCCTGGTGCATCGTTTCCTTTACTAGAAACTTTGAGTTGCATTCCATCTACAACTCCAGCAGGAATTTTAATTGATACTGTTTCGTCTTCAAGAATCATTCCTTGACCATCGGCATTGTTAGGTTTAGATTCTATTGTTTGACCAGCACCACCACAAGTTGGACACGTTGTTGCCGATTGCATTCTACCTAAAATAGTATTGGTAACTCGCAACACTTGACCTTGTCCATTACACGCTGAACAAGTTTTATATTTTACTCCTGGTGCTTGAATTTTACGTTTTACTTTAACTTTTTTCTCAACACCATTGGCAACTTCTTCTAAAGTAAGTTTAACTTTTATACGAAGATTACTTCCTTTAACGCGACGTTGACCTCCAGAATTTCCGCCAAAACCGCTGAAACCACCAAAACCGCCACCACCACCAAAAATATCTCCAAATTGGCTGAAAATATCATCCATATTCATTCCGCCACCATTGCCACCAAAACCACCATTTCCATCAAATGCTTGGTGTCCATACTGATCGTACTTAGCTTTCTTTTGTGGATCGCTTAATACTTCATAAGCTTCGGCTGCTTTTTTAAAATTTTCTTCTGCAGCAGCATCTCCAGGATTTTTATCTGGATGAAACTCAATAGCTTTTTTGCGATATGCCTTTTTTATTTCGGCTTCGTTTGCTGATTTAGTAATGCCTAATATTTCGTAAAAATCTTTTTTCATTATTTTGTATTAAGATTTAAGTATTTAGAATTAAGACCAAGTCAGAATTTAATACGTAAAAAATATATTATTGTCCGATTACAACTTTTGGAAAACGGATTATTTTATCGCCCAATTTGTATCCTTTTTCTAAAACATCTACAATTTTTCCTTTTAATTTATCGTTTGGCGCAGGAATTTGTGTAATTGCTTCGGCAAAATCTGCATTGAATGCATCTCCAACTTGAACTTCTACTTGTTCTAAACCTTTAGATACTAATGTAGATTTTAATTTTTCGTGAATTAATTCTACACCTTTTAATAGCAATTCGTCTTCTGATTTTACTATTTCTATCATTGCTCTGTCAAAATCGTCAAGAACTGGCAATATTGCTTGTAAAACTTCTTGATTGGCAGTTTTGTAAAGATCGATACGTTCTTTAGTTGTGCGTTTTTTATAGTTTTCAAATTCGGCAAAAAGACGCATAAATTTATCTTTTTCGGCTGCTAAATCTTGTGCTAATTGTTCTTCAACAGAAAGCTCAATGGCTTGTTCTTGTTGATCTACAGTGTTTTCTAAAACGGTTTCTTCTACTACTTGTTCGTTTTGTGATGTTTCTGTATTCATTGTATTTTTATCTTTTTTATTGGGAAATAGATTCTTAAATTTCATCATTTCATTGTTGATTGCAAAAGTACTGCCAATTGTATATAAATGTCAAATTGTCATAAAAAACAAACTATTTTATGAAAAAGAATTTTAGGTTTAAAAGTAGATTTTTAGCCCTGATACTGCAATTGTTGGAGCGCTTTGTCTTGTAATAAAACAAGACAAACGCGACTTGCAGTAGCAGGAAAATGGCTTGTAGAAAATGCCTAAACTAAATGCTACTGAAATTCTTCAGCACAAGTTCAAAAAAAATAAAAAATTTAATATATTTTTAAGACTATTACGTTTTAGTTACAGTAAATTTGATTTATAAAAGGTTTACAAATAGCTGAAAGGCAAATTATATTAATTCACATATTTGAAAAAAGTTCTGGCACAAACCAGAACTTTTTTTATTTTATAATGTTGTCTAATGCTTTTTGAATGGTTGGATATTGAAACTTGAAATCAAGTTCTAAGGCACGTTTAGGTACAATATTTTTATTGTTAAAAAGTAGTATGTGCATTTCGCCAAGTATTAGTTTCATTACGAATTGTGGTATGTTGGGCAAGAAAAGTGGTTTACGCAACTTGTCGGCAATAAGTTTTGTGAGTGTATTGTTGCTAATTACGTCTGGCGCAACTGCATTGATAATTCCTTCGGTTTGGTTTTTAATTACAAAATAATATAAATTGGCGACATCTGTTAAATGTATCCAAGATTGTTGTTGTTTGCCTGAGCCAAAACCTGAGCCAACATACATTTTTATTGGTTTTATAATTTCTTGAAGTGCGCCACCTTTTTGGGAATAGACAACTCCGGTTCTAAGTTTTGTTACTTTTAGATTTAGTAATTTAAATTGGTCTATGCTTTCTTCCCAACTTACGACTACGTTGGACAAAAAACTGTCTTCTACTTCGCTAGAATTTTCGTCGTAAATTGCTGTGTAACTGTCTGGATATATTGCTGTGCCTGATGCTGAGATAACTTGTTGAACTTGATGTTGTGTTTTTTTTAGTAAGCTATATAATAAATGTGCTGATAAAACTCGACTTTCTAGTAGTTCTTGTTTGTATGATTTTGTCCAGCGTTTTGCAATTGATGAACCTGCAAGATGTACAATTGTATCTACTCCTTGAAGGCAATTTTCGTCTATTTTACTTTCTTGTGGATTCCAAAAAAAACCTTGATAATTGGGTTTACTAACTATTTTTTTAGAAGATGTTGTTAAATAATTTACAAAATGATTGTTTGCAAGAAGTAGTTGTACCAATTCTTGACCAATTAATCCTGTTGCGCCTGTAACTAATATTTTCATTGCAATTTTATTTCAAAGTTACAATGATATGAATATAAATTAATGTTAATTGGATTTGGTTTAACTTTTGTTTTATTTATTTGCCACAAAGGCACGAAGTTTTTTTTATTTATTTAAAAAAAAGCACTTCGACTGCGCTCAGTGTGACAAAATTTATATTTATTTATAAAAAAAATCTCAATCGTAAAATTGAGATTTTTATTTTAGAAAATAGTATAAAATTAGTTGGCAGAAATGCTTCCACCAGAATTTTCTTCTTTGGTAATATTTTTTGGTGTTCCTGAATATTGAATGTCGCTTCCGCTTGAAGCTGTGGCATTTAATGTTACCAAAGGATGAATATCGGTAGAACTTCCGCTTGTTGCTTCTGAAATTACTTCGTTAGCTTCTAGAGTTTCTGCATTAAGTTGGCTTCCGCTTGTGGTTTCTGTATTAAGTTTTAAAGCTTTTCCAGATAATGTTGTTGTGCTTCCGCTTGTGGTTTCTACAGCAATATTTTCATATTCTAGTGAGGCTTCTATTTCGCTTCCGCTGTTAGATTCTAACTCAATTGATGTTCCTTTTAAAGTGTTTTTACTTCTTAAAGTTGAACCACTTGTTGCTATCAATCCTTCAATTAATGGCATTTTTACTGTAACTGTTAATTGCTCTGCAGAATCTATACTTTCATCTGTAGAAATTATTAAAGTTCCGTTTTCTACAACTGTTGTTATGTGTTTAAGTAAATTAGAATCGGCTTCTACTTCAATAGCAACTACATCTGCTTTTTCTACAATAACTTCTAGTCCGCGATTGGCTTCTACTTTTGTAAATTTCTCGGTAACTGTTCTTTTTTCTGATTGAACATTTCCGTTTCCGTCTAATCCATCTCCAAAATTAATACTTTGATTACAAGATGAAAATAATAATGCAATTACTGTTACAACGATTGCTTTTGTACAAAATACTATAAATTTTATCATTTTTATTTAGTTTTAATTATTACTCCGTTTTCGTCTTTTATTAATTCGCCTGGTTTCCCAACTTTGTTAGTTGTAACTTCTACTCCATTTATTTTTACAGAAACTGTATTGGTAGAATCATTTTCTTTAGAAATATTTATTTCTTCAGCATTGGTACCATTATCATATTGAACTTTTTCTACATCATTATACTCATTTTCATATTCTGGACAATTTAAACATTTTACTTTAGATTCTCCAACTTTAT
>NZ_JAYUPK010000115.1:0-42076 GCF_043760115.1 Flavobacterium sp. | reverse complement strand
TTTAAATCGCCACCTTTTATTAAACCGTTTTCTAATAAATCTTCTAATTCATGAAGAAAACTAAATGTTCTAGAATTGGCAATTTCTGTTTTAAATTCTGAAATATTTTTCATAGTAGCATTTTGAGTACCAAGAACTTTGGTTCCAAAATCTACCATTGCTGTAACTTGATAATCATCGCAAGGCATTACAAGAATTTCACTACCTGTAGCTTCGTCTGTAAACGAAATTACTTCTTTTACTACATAATATTTTCTTTCGGCGTTTTGCTCTTCTACGCCTACTTTCTCAATTGCTTCAACAAAAAACTTGGATGAACCATCCATAATTGGTGGTTCAGATTCGTTAAGTTCTATGATTACATTATCAACATCGCAACCAACAAATGCAGCTAAAACGTGTTCAGAAGTTTGAATTTTTACACCCAATTTTTCTAAATTCGTTCCTCGTTGCGTATTTACAACATAATTTGCATCGGCTTCAATAATTGGACTACCTTCTAGATCTACTCTAACAAAAGTATAACCGTTGTTAATTGGTGCTGGCTTAAAAGTCATTTTAACTTCTTTACCTGTGTGTAAACCTACGCCTGTAAGAGAAATTTCCTCTTTGATGGTTTTCTGTTTATACATTCTATTTTAGTTTTGTTTATTTTGTTTTTATTTATTGATTTGCTTTTTTAGAGCTTCTAATTCTGCAACAATTTTTGGCAAATTTTTGAAATGCACATACGATTTACTAAAATCAGAATAACCAAATGTTGGACTTCCTTGTAAAATTTCGTCATCTTTTACATTTCTACCAACGCCAGATTGTGCCTGAATTCTAACATTATTTCCAATGGTTAAATGTCCTGCAATTCCAACTTGACCGCCAATCATACAATTTTTTCCAATTTTGCTTGAACCTGCAATTCCTGTTTGAGATGCAATTACTGTATTTTCACCAATCTCTACATTATGCGCAACCTGAATTTGATTGTCAAGCTTCACTCCTTTTCTAATAATTGTTGAACCTAATGTTGCTCTGTCAATTGTTGTACACGAACCAACATCTACATCATCTTCTAAAATTACATTACCAATTTGCGGAATTTTACTAAATGTTCCATCTTCTAATGGTGCAAAACCAAAACCGTCTGAACCAATTATTGAACCTGAATGAATAGTACAATTTTTTCCAATTTCAGTTTCAGAATAAATTCTAACGCCTGCAAAGAAAACACAATTATCGCCTATTGTAACATTATCGCCAATAAAAGTATTTGGATAAATTTTTACATTATCGCCAATTTTTACGTTATTACCAACATAACAAAAGCTTCCAAGATATAAATTCTCACCATAAGTTACATTTTCTGAGACAACCGATGGTTGCTCAATGCCAGATTTCATTAGTTTTACTTGATTGTAATATTCTAATAATTTAGAAAAAGATTGATAAGCATCTTCTACTTTTATAAGTGTAGTTGAAATTGGTTGTTCGGTTTCGAACGATTTATTAACTATAGTAATCGTAGCTTCGGTGGAATAAATAAAATTTTGATATTTGGGATTGGACAAAAAAGTTAAAGAACCTTTAGTTCCTTCTTCAATTTTAGCCAATTTGTACACTTCAGCATTAGGATTTCCTATTACTTCTCCTTCAAGAATACCGGCAATTTGTTCTGCTGTAAATATCATTATGGCAAAAATATAAAATTTAATTTAATAGCTTAGTTTTCTAGCAACACTTTTGGAAAGCACATATAATATTTTGTAACCGATTTAGACAACGCTTTCAGTTGCAATTGATCTGATGTATCAATAATATCTTCAACAGTTTTGTCTTTCTTTAAAATGCTAATTGGTTCACTTTCTTTATTATAAGCTTGATTTTTTAATTTTCCTTTAAACACAAAATAAGCAGCTTCTTTGTCTGAAATTCCAGAAATAAAAGCAAATTTATTTCTTAATTCAGTCAATTTTTCTGTGTCTGCTTTTTCATCTAACATCACAATTTTTAATAAATCTCTGTTCAAAATCATTTTGCAAAGCGAATTTAAAACAAAATCAGCATGAAATTGCCAATTTTTAATTGCACTCATCACATCAAAATCGTCTAATAATGCAAAAGTTTCAAGTGTTTTATTGTCAAAATTTTCTAAAGTTATTTTATTATTAATAAAAAATAAAAGTGGTGCGTTACAAGACAATTCAATTCCTTTTTGAGAAAGTTCTTTAGCTCTTTTTAAAATTTTAGTTAAAGTCATTTCAGCAACTACACTAGTTTTATGAAGATATGCTTGCCAATACATTAATCGTCTTGCCATTAAGAATTTTTCTATAGAATAAATTCCTTTTTCTTCCATTACTAAAACATCATCAACCACGTTTAGCATTTGAATTAATCTATCGCTGTTGATGTTTCCTTCTGCAACTCCACTGTAAAAACTATCTCTTTTTAAATAATCCATTCTATCCATATCCAACTGACTAGAAATGAGTTGCAGCATAAATTTTCTATGATATTCTCCTTGAAAAATTTGAATTGCAAGTGTTAATTTACCTTCAAATTCTTTGTTTAAAAAATTCATAAAAAGTTTAGAAATGTCTTCATGATGCACTTCTTCTACAATACTATTTTCTAAAGCGTGAGAAAACGGACCATGCCCAATATCGTGAAGTAAAATGGCAATGTACAATGCATTTTCTTCTTCATCAGATATTAAAACGCCTTTAAATTGAAGTGTTTGAACTGCTTTTTGCATTAAATGCATGCAACCAATTGCGTGATGAAAACGTGTATGATGTGCGCCAGGATAAACTAAATAGGTCAATCCCATTTGAGAAATTCGTCGCAATCTTTGAAAATAGGGATGCTGAATTAAGTCGTAAATAAGCGTATTTGGAATAGTGATAAATCCGTAAATTGGATCGTTAAATATCTTGAGTTTATTGATTGGAATCACTTATTTTAATTTGTTTTCACAAATATAATCTTTTTAACAAAACTTTTAAAACATTTCTCGGTGAAATCTACAATTGTGAAGATAATTTCATCGTTAACTATTTCAATTTAATGATGTATTTAAAATATCAATTTTTAATTGCAAATGATTCACTAAAATTTGATAGGAACTTAATTCTTGAAGTTCTTTATCAGATGGAGCAAAATCAATTAAATCATTAATATTTGCTGTGATTTGTTCAAGTTTGACTTGGGCTTCTATAATTTTTTTCTGTGCAATTAAATCAATAATCACTTGAAATTTAATCTTTAATTCTGAAATTAAATTCACATCCATTTTAGTTATTATTTATTTATTTAAACTCTTTTCTACCTCTCAAAATATCTTCAAAAGTAGCACATTTTACAAATTCTTGCTCTTCGTTTATAATCATTGGCAAATAAATATAATCTACATTAGACACATCTTCTTTTAAGTAAAAAGCAATGTCTTCAAGATTATAAAACCATTCGGTATCGTATTGAACTTTGTTTATTGATGCATCTTTTAGCAACAATTTTTCAATTATAGGTTTCATTTTCACTTCTTAATATGCAACTAATTCTTTTAAAACTTCTTCAAATCTTGCTTTTGGCAAATACTGATCTTCCAACGCTTTTACAAAAGGAATTGGACTTTCTAAACTTCCTACACGTTTTACTGGCGCATCCAAATATTGAAATGCATTTTCCATAATAAATGCCGAAATATCGCTAGAAATTCCACCAAATAAAGTATCTTCTTGCAGAATTATACATTTCCCAGTTTTCTTTACAGATGTCAAAATTGCTTCTGTATCCATTGGTTGCAAGGTTCTTAAATCTAATAAATCGGCTTTAATTTCTGGATTTTTAGTTAATGTATCTAAAGCCCAATGAACTCCAGCTCCAAAAGAAATTACAGTTACGTCATTTCCTTCTTTTATTAAACTCGCTTTTCCAAACGGAATGGTATAATAATCTTTTGGAACATCTTGATAAACAGAACGATAAAGTTGTTTGTGCTCAAAAAACATAACAGGATTTGGATCATTAATTGCAGTATTTAACAAACCTTTTACATCATAAGGAAACGCAGGATAAACTACTTTTAAGCCCGGTGTTTTTGTAAACCAAGCTTCGTTAGTTTGCGAATGAAATGGTCCAGCTTGAGTTCCGCCACCACAAGGCATTCTCACTACAACATCAGCATTTTCTAACCAACGATAATGCGATTTTGCTAACAAATTTACAATCGGATTAAATCCAGACGAAACAAAATCGGCAAACTGCATTTCAACAATAGCTTTTTGTCCGTTTATTGACAATCCCATTGCGGCAGAAACTATAGCACTTTCGCAAATTGGTGTATTTCTTACTCTTTCTTTTCCAAATTGGGCAACAAAACCTTCGGTGATTTTAAATGCTCCACCATATTCAGCAATATCTTGTCCCATAATAACTAAGTTATCATGACGTTCCATAGATTGACGCAAACTGTTAGAAATAGCATCAACTACACGAATATTTTCTACTTCATCTGAATGTGTAACGTACTCAAATTGATGCACTTTGTAAACATCATTTAATTCTTCACTTAAATTGGCTTCGAAATCTGGTTCGGCAACAGTAATTGCCCAATTTTCGTCAATTTCAGTTTTTATATTGGCTTTAAATTCAACATCCATTTCTTCTGAAAGAACACTTATAGAAAGTAAATAATTTTTAAAATTTGCAATCGGATCTTTAATTGCCCATTCGTCCATTAATTCCTGCGGAACATATTTTGTTCCACTTGCTTCTTCATGACCACGCATTCTAAAGGTTTTAAATTCCAATAAAATTGGTCTTGGATTTATAGCTAACGATGCTTTTAATTCGGCTATTTTTGTATAAACGTCTAAGATATTATTTCCATCAATAATGTGGCTTTCCATTCCGTAACCAATGCCTTTATCAGCAAGATTTTCACAACGATACTGCTCGTTAGTTGGTGTTGAAAGTCCGTAACCATTATTTTCTATTACAAATAAAACTGGCAAATCCCAAACTGCTGCAATGTTTAATGCTTCGTGAAAATCGCCTTCACTTGTTGCGCCTTCACCAGTAAAAACTGCGGTTACTTTTCCGTTTTTCTTTAATTTATTGGCTAATGCAATTCCGTCTGCAACTCCCATTTGTGGACCAAGATGCGAGATCATTCCAATAATTTTAAATTCTTGCGTGCCAAAATGAAAACTTCTGTCTCTACCTTTTGTAAAACCAGATTTTTTTCCTTGCCATTGACTAAACAATCGGTGCAACGGAATATCTCTTCCAGTAAAAACACCTAAATTTCTGTGCATAGGTAAAATGTATTCGTCTTTGTCTAGCGCAGCAGTAATTCCAACCGAAATTGCTTCTTGACCAATGCCAGAAAACCATTTGGAAACCTTACCTTGACGAAGAAGAATAAGCATTTTTTCTTCTATTAATCTTGGTTTTAGTAATCTTTTATATAAATCTAATAATTGAATATTGGATAATTCTTTTCTGTCGAAGTTCATTTTTGAAATTTTAATGATGCAAAAGTATAAAAAAAACTGAAGGTGTAAGACGGTAATAAATAGAAATACAACTGTTTTTAGAATATTATTTAACATGGCAGATAAGTTTAGCCCAAATAGTAATGAAAATCCTTTTACTTTTTTTTCTAAAGTAAAAGATTGTAATGGATAGTTGGAAAAAGCTTCGAAAAATTGTTAATAAATATAAATTTTTTAGTTTAAAATTTTCATACATTTGTATCTATGATTGGAGTAATTCCAATGTAAGTTATTAACAAAAAAGTTTTAGTAAATGCAAAACATTCCTAGTGTTGACTTGCGTGATTTCCTGTCGGATGATTCGACACGTAAACAAAAATTTGTAAATGAAATCGGAAAAGCTTTCGAAGATATTGGCTTCGTAGCATTAAAAGGTCATTTTCTTGATGACAAATTGGTGGGTGAATTGTATGGAGAAATTAGGAATTTCTTCGCACTTCCATTAGAAACTAAATACAGTTATGAAATTCCAGGAATTGGAGGTCAACGTGGTTATGTTTCTTTTGGTAAAGAACATGCTAAAGGCAAAAAAGAAGGCGATTTAAAAGAGTTTTGGCACTTTGGTCAATATGTTGACAAAGATTCAAAATATGCTGCGGAATATCCTGATAATGTTGAAGTTAAGGAATTACCTCGTTTTAACGAAGTGGGTAAGGAAGCGTATCAAATGCTAGAAAAAACTGGTATTTATGTGTTGCGTGCTTTGGCTTTGCATTTAGGATTAGACGAATTTTATTTTGATAATTATGGTAAAGAAGGAAACTCTATTTTGAGACCAATTCATTATCCACCAATTACTCAAGAACCAGAAAATGCTATTCGTGCTGCTGCTCATGGTGACATCAATTTGATTACACTTTTAATGGGCGCACAAGGTAAAGGTTTGCAAGTTCAAAATCATGATGGTCAATGGATTGATGCTATGGCAGAACCAGACGAATTGGTAATAAATGTTGGCGATATGTTGTCTCGTCATACTAATAATAAGTTAAAATCTACAATACATCAAGTGGTAAATCCACCAAGAGAACTTTGGGGAACTTCACGTTATTCTATTCCGTTTTTTATGCATCCTGTTAGTGATATGCGATTGGACGTTTTAGAAAATTGTATTGATGCTGATAATCCTAAAAAATACGACGATATTTCTGCTGGTGAATTCTTGTATGAACGATTGGTAGACTTGGGATTGATAAAGAAATAAGAGAAAAAATTCCAAAATAAAAATTCCAAATTCCAACACTTATTTTAATTGGAATTTGGAATTAATTTTTAAAAAAAATCATGAAATTGGAATTTGGAATTTAAAAATTTGAAATTTTAAATAAATATGGATTTAAAAGACCAACTAAAAAACCTATTTCCAGACCACGAAGTTTCTAACGAACCAGAAATTGTCGAGGAAAAAAACCATGAATTATTCGTTCAAAAAGAACCAATGATCTGCAAATTTGAAAAACGAAAAGGAAAGCCAACCACAATAATTTCTGGTTATGAAGGCGAAGAGGAAGATTTTAAATTATTAGCAAAAGAATTAAAAAACAAACTCGCTGTTGGCGGAACTTTCAAAGACGGTGAAATCATTATTCAAGGTAATTATCGTGATAAAATAATGATACTATTACAAGAAAAAGGATTTAAAACAAAACGTGTTGGAGGTTAAAGAAAGTTTTCAGTGTTCAGTTTTCAGTTCCTAAATTTCAGAATTAGTGTACCATTAAACTTTTTAAACAACCTTAAACCATTTTAAACCTTTAATAATTTAAACAAAAAAATGATACAATCTTCAGAATTAATATTAAATCCAGACGGAAGTGTTTACCATTTAAATCTTCTTCCACATCAAATTGCGAATGACATTATCTTTGTTGGTGATCAAAATCGTGTGGAAAAAATTACCAAAAACTTTGAAAAAATAGAATTTTCTCAGCAAAAACGTGAATTTAAAACCCAAACCGGAATTTTTAAAGGAAAAAGAATTACAGTTATGTCAACCGGAATTGGTCCAGATAATATTGATATTGTGATGAACGAACTCGATGCGTTAGTCAATATTGATTTACAAACGAGATTACCAAAAGAAACTTTGACTTCATTAAATATTATCAGGATAGGAACATCAGGTTCACTTCGAGAAAATATTCCATGCGATAGTTTTGTAATGTCTAAATTTGGATTGGGATTAGACAATATGCTTCGCTCCTATTTAATAGACGAAGTTTCTAATCTTGAAATGGAAGATGCTTTTGTAAAACATACTAATTGGGATTTAAAAAAAGGAAAACCTTATGTAATTTCGTGTTCAGAAAAGTTGGAAAAAATAATTGAAAGCGCCAGAATACACAAAGGAATTACGGCAACAGCTGGTGGATTTTATGGTCCGCAAGGTCGCGTTTTACGATTGAATATTCAGGATAAAGAACTGAATTCTAAAATGGATACTTTTGAATTTGAAGACAATAAAATTACCAATTTAGAAATGGAAACTGCAGCAATTTATGGACTTGGAAAGCTTCTTGGGCACAATTGCTTGTCATTAAATGCTATAATTGCCAATCGTGCTACAGGAACTTTTAGTGATGATCCATACAAAGCTGTTGATGAATTGATTGAGTATACTTTGGATAAATTGTCTGTAAAATAATATTATGATTGGACATATACTATTTGAACCTATTAGAAGATTTTTTATTGGTATTGGTGGACTTTCTAGATGGTACTTTTTTCAATTATTAAATATTGCAATTGAAGAAAAATATCCTACAAATGTTTATTATTATACTGATAATAAAAGTGAAACTATCGACAGAAATGGTTTTACAACAGCACAAAAAAATATGTTTGTTGCATTTGCTATAATTATAATTACAGTAATATTAATTGAAAAACTAGAACAATAAATTAGCCAATTAAATTTACCAAACAATAAAGTTTCATTAAGTGTTACTCTTAATTCTCTTAACTTTCTTAATGGTTTAAAAAAAATGTAAAATGACTTTTAGATACGCAAGACATACCAACAATTTAGAAAAAATAAAATCCTTTTACATTGATGTTTTAGGATTGGAATTGCTTGGTGGTTTTGAAAATCATAACCACTATGATGGCGTTTTTATTGGTAAACAAGATGAAAACTGGCATTTAGAATTTACACAATCCAAAGAAATTGTCAATCATATATTTAATGAAGATGACATTTTAGTTTTTTATCCGAATAATAAATTAGAATATCAATTGCTTCTTGAAAAAATCAAAAAACATTCAATAGAATTTATAATTGCAAAAAATCCATATTGGAATGAAAATGGCAAACTATTTCTTGATCCTGATGGATATCGAATTGTAATATCTCATTTGAAAATTAATTAAATGAATTTAAACTAATAAGAATTAAGAAAATTAAATTATAACCTTAATGAAACTTACTATCTTAATGGTTTTAAAAAAATAAAAAATGGAATTACTATTAGAAACAGAGCATCTCATTCTTCGACCATTAGAATTATCTGATGCAGAAAGTTTGTTTGAATTGAATAAAAATCCAAATGTTCATAAATATCTTTGGCAAAAACCAGAAGAGGTAATTGACGAAAGCATTAAAGTTATTGAATACGTTAATAGACAATATTCAGAAAATAATATAGGTCGTTTTGCAACAATTTTAAAAGAAACAGGAGAATTTATTGGTTGGACAGGAATTAAATTTGTAAACGATCATATAGAAAACGGAAATACAAATTTCTACGATTACGGTTATCGTTTAGATGAAAAATTTTGGAATAAAGGTTACGCAACCGAAGCTTCTATTGCTTGGTTAGATTATGGTTTCAACCAAATGAATATCAAAGAAATAAATGCTTATACACATGCTGAAAATGGCGCATCAAATCATATTTTACAAAAAATTGGAATGAATTTTATGGAAGATTATCCAGATGAAAATGGTGTTATTTGGAAATGGTGGCAAATGAAAAATAGTGTTCAGTAATCAGTTTTCAGTTAAAATAATTCCAAATAAAATCCGTTTAATTTTTGTAAATCTGTGGCAAAAAATTAATCTAAAACATAAAAATTTTAAGCATCGAAAGATGCTGAAATAAATTCAGCATAAAATGAAGCATATCAAAATAGCTGGTGTTCCAGAACATTTCAACTTACCTTGGCATTTATGTATTGAAAATTCTGAATTTGAAAACGTTGGAATCGATTTACAATGGACAGATGTTCCAGAAGGAACAGGAAAAATGTGTCAAATGCTTCGCAATGGCGAAACCGATATTGCAATTATTCTAACCGAAGGAATTATAAAAGACATTAATGCAGGAAATCCTTCTAAAATTGTTCAAATTTATGTAGAAAGTCCGCTCATTTGGGGAATCCATGTTGATGAAAAATCCAAATATAAAACACTTTCTGATCTAGAAAATAAAAAAGTTGCCATTTCAAGATTTGGTTCTGGTTCGCAATTAATGGCTTACGTTAATTCAAATAATCAAGGTTGGAATACAGAAAATCTTAAATTTGAAATTGTAAACACCATTGATGGCGCAGTTGAAAGTTTATTAAAAGGTGAGTCAGATTATTTCATGTGGGAAAAATTCATGACAAAACCACTAATTGACAAAGGTGTTTTTAGAAAAATAGCAGACTGTCCAACTCCTTGGCCTTGTTTTGTAATTGCAGTTCGTGAAGAAATTTTAAAAAAACATCCAAATACAATTGCACAAATTCTAGAAATTATAAACATCACTACTCAAGATTTTAAGGAAATTCCAAGTATTGATAGAACTTTATCCGAAAAATACAAATTAAAAATTGAAGATATTCAAGAATGGCTTTCTATAACTGAGTGGTCGCAAAGCCAATTGTCAATTGAAATGTTAAACAAAATTCAAAATCAGTTATTTGCACTCAAAATTATTGATAAAAAAGGTACTTTTGCTGAAATCATAAAAACTATTTAGGTTTTTTGGATTTTTTACTAAATGATAACTATAAATACTCCTTCCTATAAAGATCTCAAGGATAAACTCACGGTAAAAAAACCTTGGGATATGATTATTATATTTATTATCAATGTTTTAATTACCATTCCACTTTTTTTAATTCTCCATCAAAACTTAATAAATCTTAATTGGGTTTGGCATTTAGACAGAATAATTATCATCATAACACTTTTGGCATCAATACAATTTCTTCTTGCCGCTATGCGAAGAATAACTTTAATTTTAGTTTTTTGCTATTTATTAATATTGGTATTTGGCTCATTATTTGGCACTTATAATTTTGCTTATGTATTTCAAAGTTATCAATCTATGTTGTATTCTATGACTGATAATCCGTATCCGCAAGACATTATAATTGATAAATTGTTACCATTTCCAAATAAAAATAAAGTTTTAAATGCAATAGAATTTGATAATCCTAGAGTCAGAAATTTTACGATTATGGCTGCCAATAAAAATTTTAAAGACATAAAAGGTTATGAACAATACAGAACAATTATTCAATGTTTTGCTGTTTTTAAAGAAATAAATTCTAATTGGAACTACATTCACGATCCAAAAGGTCAAGATTATATTGCTAAAGCATCAGAATCTTTGCGTTATTTATCTGGCGATTGCGACGATCATTCAATATTAATGGCAGCTTGCGTTCGTTCTATTGGCGGAACTCCAAGATTAATTCATACCGATGGACACATTTATCCAGAAATATTAATTGGAAAAAAATCTGATTTAGAAATTATCAATTATTTAATTAAAAAAAGTCTTTTTGCAACTGAAAGTAAAGGAAAACCAATAAACTATCATATTGACGAACGTGGTCAAGTTTGGTTAAATTTAGATTACACAGCAAAATTTCCTGGTGGACCATTTATGTCAGAAGAAATTCTTGGAGCATTAACTTTGAATTAATTTTTAATTTTAAATCAAATAAAATAGTATATTAGCTTCATAAATAATGTATGCTATGAAGAAAATATTACTACTATTATTATTAACTTCTTTCTTTTCTAATGCTCAAGAAAGTCCTATTTCATTAAAGAAAAATGAAGTTAGAATAGATGTTTTATCAATTATTACCTCTGGAAAATTTGGTGTAAGTTATGAGCGCTTTCTAAAAAAAGATTTTTCTGTAGGTGTTTCTGCCAGTTTTTTTAATAGTAAAACTACCGAAGAAGATTTTGATGCAGGATTTAGAAATAATTTACCTAGTTATGAAGTTAATCCATATGTAAGATATGCTTTATCCAAAAGTAAATCGCGTTACTATTTTGCCGAAATTTTTGCTTCTGCAAATGATGGAGATTTTAAAGAAGTAGTAAGATTAATTGACAATAATGTAGGTTATTATACTACTCAAAAATCTAAATATTCCGATTTTGCACTTGGCGGAAGTTTAGGATATAAAATGTATTTTAAAGAAAAAATTGCACTAGAATTATTAGTAGGTTTTGGAAAAAATTTATTTAATACAGACAAAAGTCCAGATATAGTTTCTAGAGTTGGATTGAATTTAGGTTACAGATTTTAAAAAAAATAGATTATGAAAACATTTAAAAAATTAGCTGGTTTATTCTTAATTACTTTATTTATAGCAAGTTGTAATACAAACGATGATGGATTTTACAATACAGAGTATGTTACAATTCCAGGTTTAGTTACAATTGAAGAATTAGACATTCCTTATAACGTTAATGATTATATTTATATTAATTCAAATTTTGAAAGACTACAATCTCAAGCCAATCAAAGTACTTTATTAGATTTAAGAAAATCTACAGGAAACGCTCCATCGTTTAGTTTTACTTTCCAATTAGAAAAAAAAGTTGGAAATGACTGGCAATTTATAACTCCAACAGCAAGTGAAGTTGACATTCAAAAAGGTCAAATGGTTTATGGAGGATTTTTTAGTGCAAATTCTGTTTTTAGTTCAATTGATGATGAATATCAATTTCGTGCAGGAATTAAATTAACTTCTGCTGGTCAATATAGAATTAGTTTTGGTTACAACAGTTCATCATCTGCAGTAGAATTAAGATCAGATAGTACAGGAAATAATATATTTCTTAACATTACCTCTAGTTCAACAAACTCTTTAGATTCAAATGGTTACTACAATTTTACTGTAAATTAATTTACCAATTTATTTCTTTTTTATTATTAAATTTTAAGTAAGTATTAGTTTTACTAAAATGCTTGTTCCCAAACCATTTTCCTTGATTGGCACTCAATGGCGATGGATGACCAGATTCTAAAACTAAATGTTTATTTCTATCAATATTTTTGCCTTTTTTTATTGCAAAATTACCCCAAAGTAAAAAAACTACATTTTCATTTTGATCAGATATTTGTTTAATTACAGCATCTGTAAAAGTTTCCCAACCTAGTTTTTGATGGCTTCCAGCTTGGTTTTCTGCAACAGTTAATGTGGCATTTAAAAGTAAAATACCTTGTTGTGCCCAACGTTGTAAATTACCAGAAGTTGGAATGAAAATAGTTTCTAAATCATCGTTTATTTCTCTAAAAATATTTCTAAGTGATGGCGGAATTTTGATAGAATCATTTACAGAAAAGCACAATCCATTGGCTTCACCTTTTCCGTGATATGGATCTTGACCAATAATAACTACTTTTAAATCTTCAAAAAAACATTGATTAAAAGCTTCAAAAATTAAATTTTTTGGAGGATAACAAATTCCTTTTTCATATTCATTTTCTACATTTAAAATCAAGTCTTTGAAATAGTCATTTTCAATTTCAGATTTTAAAATTGCATTCCAAGATGGAGATAGTGAGTTTAACATTTCATAAATTTAACCAAAAATATAAAATTCTACAATAATTTAAGGTTAACATTTGTAACTTTGAATAATTAAATAATATAATGATTTCAATTACCGAAAAAACACTTCAAGACTTAGAATTTAGTACCGTTTTACAAACCATATCTGAAGGTTGCAATACAGAGATGGGAAAACTAAAAGCATTAGAAATTGTTCCTTTTCAAGAAAAAGAACTTTTAATGGATAATTTAGTTCAAACATCAGAATATTTATCTTCATTTTCAAATAATAATGCCATTTCCAATCATGGTTTTGACACTTTAACAACCGAATTAAAATTTCTTGCTATAGAAGACAGTCAATTAGAAATTTCAGGTTTTAGAAAAATTGCATCGTTGTCTGAAACTGCAAATATTTTGATTTTATTTTTGAAGAAATTCAATGAATATTATCCAAAACTTAATGAAAAAGCATCTAAAGTTGAGGTTACCAAATATTTAATACAAAAAATAGACGAAGTAGTAGATAAATTTGGAGAAGTTCGTAATAATGCATCGCCAGATTTAGTTAATATTCGTAGAGATATGAATGCAGTTCGTGGCAAAGTCAATCAAAGTTTTGGTATGGCATTAACACATTACAACTCTTTAAATTACCTTGATGAAATTAAAGAAAGTTTTGTAGAAAACCGTAGAGTTTTAGCTGTTTTATCAATGTATCGTCGTAAAGTTAAAGGTTCTATTTTAGGAAGTTCTAAAACTGGAAGTATTGCTTTTATTGAACCAGAAGCCACATTAAATTATTCTAGAGAATTAAAAAATTTAGAATATGAAGAAAAAGAAGAAGTTACTAGAATTTTAAAACAGTTAACTACAGATATTCGTCCGTTTTTAAATTTAATAATTCAATATCAAGAATTTTTAAGTGATGTTGATGTAATTGCATCTAAGGCAAAATATGCTAATAAAATTAATGGAATATTGCCAACATTTAATAATGAGAAACGCTTGTATTTTCGTGATGCCTTCCATCCTATCTTATATTTGAATAATAAAATTAAAAATGAAATTACACATCCGCAAACTATAGAATTAAATCCAGAAAGTAGTATTATAGTAATTTCTGGACCAAATGCTGGTGGAAAAACCATCTCGTTAAAAACTGTTGGTTTGCTACAATTAATGATTCAAAGTGGTATTTTAATTCCGGTTCACGAACGTAGCGAAACCTTTTTATTTGATAGAATTTTAACAGACATTGGCGATAATCAATCTATTGAAAATCATTTAAGTACCTACAGTTATCGATTAAAAAATATGAATTATTTTTTAAAGAAATGCAATTCTAAAACTTTGTTTTTAATTGACGAATTTGGTACAGGTTCAGATCCAGATTTGGGTGGCGCATTGGCAGAAGTTTTTTTAGAAGAATTTTATCACAGAGAAGCTTTCGGAATTATTACTACACATTATACCAATTTAAAAATTTTGGCAAATGAATTACCCAATGCTACAAATGCCAATATGTTGTTTGACGAAAAAACTTTAGAACCTTTGTATAAATTACATCTTGGTCAAGCTGGTAGTTCATTTACATTTGAAGTTGCTCAAAAAAATGGAATTCCGTATGGATTAATTAATCGTGCAAAGAAAAAAATTGAAGGAGGAAAAGTACGCTTTGATAAAACTATAGCAACGCTTCAAAAAGAACGTTCTAAGATGGAAAAAACATCACAAACGTTGAAAGAAGAAGAAACAAAAACTCGTGACGAAGCCAAAAAAATGGAAACAATTAATGCTAAAATTAAGCAGAAATTAGAAAGTTATCAAGAGTTGTATGATAGTAACCAAAAGATAATTTACATAGGTCAAAAAATTGAAGACATAGCCGAAAAGTATTTCAACAATAAAAATAAAAAAGAATTAATTGGAGAGTTTTTAAAAGTAATTGAAATAGAAAATTCTAAACGAAAGAAAGCTACTGCTAAAGAAATTCAAGCAAAAGAAGTTTTAAAAAAGGTAGTTTCTAAAGAAGTTGAAGTAAAAGTTGAAGAAATTCGAAGAGAAAAAAAAGAAAAAAAACTTAAAGCAACTATCGTTATTGAAAAACCAAAAGTGATTTTGAAAATTGGCGATAGAGTAAGAATGTTTGATGGAAAAGCTATTGGAACAATAGATAAAATTGACAGAAATAAAGCAATTGTAAACTACGGAGTTTTTACTTCTAATGTAAGTTTAGAAGCATTAGAATTTGTAGAAAGTCCGAAAAAATAACTATTTATGACCGAACTTCCTAAAGATAAAAAAATAATTCTATTTGATGGAGTTTGTAATTTATGCGATAAATCGGTTCAATTTATAATCAAGAATGATAAGAAAGATATTTTTAGGTTTGTAGCAATTCAATCTAATTTAGGACAAGAAATTATTAATCACATTAAAATTGACGCTACAAAAATTGATAGTATTATTTTATACGAACCTTCAACTGCATATTATTACAAAGCAGAAGCTGCATTAAGAATTGCAAAAGAACTTGGTGGTATAATTTCAATTGTTTCTGTATTTTTAATTTTACCAAAATCATTTCTTAATTTATTTTACGATTACATTGCACAAAATAGATATAAATGGTATGGTAAAAAAGAGAGTTGTTTAATTCCAACTCCAGATTTAAAATCTAAATTTTTACCATAAAAAAACTCCTTAATTGCTTAAGGAGTTAAATTTAATATATTTAAGTAATTATTCTTTAATAATTTTTTTGGTAACAATTCCTTTATCAGAAGTTATTTTCATAGTATAAATTCCTGTTGATAAATCTGAAACTGTAACTTCAGCTTCTGAAACGTTAGATAACTTAATGTTTTTCACAATTTTACCATTAATATCAGTCATTTCAATTGTAGATAGTAATGCATCTGTTGTATTAGAAACATTAATAACATTTTTAGCAGGATTTGGATACGTTGCAAATTTAGAATCTAAAAATTGATCAGTAGCCAATGCTTGAGAAACAGTGAAGTTATCAACAATAATACCATGAGTTCCAGCAGCATTAATTGGAGAATTATGAAGAAAACCTATATAATAAACACCAGTTGTTGCTGGCACAAAAGTATACGATTTTAAAACAAATGTTGCGCTAGATAATGCTGCATCAGTTCCTACAGGAATAGTTTGTGCAGCAGCTGTTTGTGCAGTACCAGCAGTTACAACAAAACTAGCATTATTTGTAGATGTATTTTGA
Source organism: Flavobacterium sp. (assembly GCF_043760115.1). Classification (GTDB taxonomy): domain Bacteria; phylum Bacteroidota; class Bacteroidia; order Flavobacteriales; family Flavobacteriaceae; genus Flavobacterium. The sequence goes on along the minus strand of NZ_JAYUPK010000115.1, from coordinate 25,486 downwards.
AAATTTCTTGCATAAAAAGAAACCGTTGCAGGACTTCCTGCTTGTAAATTAACTCCACGAGAATACATTCTACCGTTTGAAGCTGCAGTTGCATTGCTTAAAGATACAGCAGAATACAAACCATTTTGTACTAAAACACTTCCTGTTCCTCCAAAATTTGTAAACCATTCTGATCCATTAACTTCAACATCTTCTAACCAACCAATGTTTGGAAAATTATCAATTTCAAAACTAGTAGTATAATTTGGATTAGCTGGGTAATATGGTGTATGAAATGAAACTGGAGCTGCAGTTAAACTTAATCCTAAAAAAGAACCACAATTAGTTTTAGCATAAACTTCATAAGCTGAACTTGGTGCTAAACCTGTAATTGTGTATCCACTTGGTACGCTAGTAACAATTGTTCCAGCGGCTGTTCCCGGTAAAAAATCATAAGCTCCAAATTCAATATTAGCAGGATCGGAAGCTGAAAAAGTTAAATTGGCTGTTGTATCCGTTGTTGATGGAATTGCAACATTTACTGGCGTGGCACATGCAACAGATTTTCCTAATCTAGTTTCTGGTCTAAAAGCAGAAGCTACAGTTATTGTTGGAATTGCAGTACTACTTCTAGCGCCTTTTAATCCACCAGCTAAAGTATTATTACAAAGTGCGGTATTTGGAATTGCTGCAACAGTACCTGATGCATTTTGGTAATCTGTTGCTACATATATTGCGCCACCAGTATAAGAAAAAGCAGTACCATTAGAAAATAAAAAATCTACCGTACCCAAAGCAGCAGGAATTGTAGCATTTGCATCACTTGCAAGCGTCATCGAAGCAATAGCTGTAGCCCAAGTTGTGCTTTTTGTATTAGTAACATCGGCAGTATTTTGCAAATAGACTTTAAATGAACCAGTTGTAGCAACATCTTGAAAATCACCATTAACATCAGCAGTATAGTTAAATCCAATTGACAAAATAGCATCTCCTGTAACAAATCCTGCAGCAGCCATATCTGCAGCAGATATTAACCAAACACTCCTATTGTATCTATCAAAACCTTGTGGTGCACGACCATTTTGAGATGTACCATTATTGTTTGGTAATGCTGTTAAAAAATCTGTTTGTGCGTTAAGTGTAAATACACTTAATAATAAAAATAGTAAAGTAATTTTTTTCATAAATATTGATTTTTAGTTATAATTATAGACATCAAAAATAGTTTTTTTTTTTATAATACTGTTTAATTTAACAAACGAATTATCAAAAAACTTTATTTTAACACAATTACTTACTCTTCATCACCCAACTCACCTTCCATTTTACTAACAACTGCCGTTGCAATACTGTTTCCTACAACGTTTGTTGCACTTCTTCCCATATCTAATATTGGATCAATTCCTAACAATAATGCAATTCCTACTTCTGGTATTTTAAAACTGGCTAATGTTCCTGCTATTACAACTAATGATGCTCTTGGTACGCCTGCAATTCCTTTACTTGTAAGCATTAAAACCAATAACATAGAAATTTGAGTTTCAATAGGCAAATGAATTCCATACGATTGCGCTATGAAAATTGATGCAAAAGTCATATACATCATACTTCCATCTAAATTAAAAGAATAACCTAGTGGCAAAACAAAACTTGTTATTTTATTACTACATCCAAAACGTTCAAGTTCTAGCATTGTTTTAGGAAATGCTGCTTCAGAACTACTCGTGCTAAATGCCAACAAAATTGGATCTTTTATTCTTTTTAATAAAGTAAAAATTCTGTTCTTTAAAAATAATGATCCTGCAAAAATAAGAACTAACCATAATATTACTAATCCAAAATAAAACTCTGATATAAATATGGCATAAGTGGTTAAAATTCCAATTCCTTGTTTTGCAATTACAACAACCATAGCACCAAATACTGCATAAGGTGCAAAATTCATAATAAAACCTGTTAGCTTTAATATTATATGAGAAATATCATCTAATGCTGAAACAATTTTTTCACTTTTTTTACCGATTGCTGCTGCTGAGATTCCAAAAAATATTGAGAAAATTACTATTTGTAAAATCTCGTTATTTGCCATAGCTTCAATAAAACTTTTTGGAAAAACATGTGTAACAAAATCTTTTACAGATAGTGCAGCTTTATCAATTCCTGTACTTTGATTGTCTAGTGGTAAAGCCAAATTCATAGCTTCGCCTGGTTTAAAAATATTTACCAAAATCATTCCTAAAACCAAACTCATTAATGATGCAGATATAAACCAAAGCATAGTTTTGCCTCCAATTCTACCAACCGTTTTAGTATCGCCAAGTTTTGCAATTCCAACAACAAGTGTAGTAAATACAAGTGGTGCGACAATCATTTTTATTAATCTTAAAAAAATATCGGCAATAATGGCAAACCATTCCAGTTTTTTATCACGTTCAGTTGTAATAGTTTTTAAATTACTTTCAGAAAATGCTTTTTCAGCTTTTAATTCAGAATATGCTTTTGATAACGTATCTTTTCTCGGAGTTTTTAAAACAATTTCTAATTTTTTTAAAGTGTCTTCAATTGAAGAAATTTTAGTGTAATTAAGTTTAAAATCGTTGGGAGAATTATAAATTGTTTTTAAAATATTTTCTTTTTCTGATGTAAAATTAGCTACAGATTTAGAATATTTTTTATAAGTAACAGAAGTTGAATCTGGTAAAAATAACTTTATACTATTGTTATATGTAGTTATATTTTTGGTATAAAAATCAATTTTATTGTTTTGAGAATTTACATAATATTTGTTTAAAATAAATCCTAACGTAATTCCGATAATTAGTGCAATAAAAATGTTTCTAGTTAAATTTGATTTTTTGTTTTCCATTGAAATTTTTAATTTTTTACTATTTTCTGATGTTTTAGATATTTTTATAGACTTTATTTATTAGAAAAAAATCGGCTAAAACTATTGCTGTCATTGCCTCAACAATAGGAACTGCTCTTGGCACAACACAAGGATCGTGTCTTCCTTTTCCTTGTTGCTCAATTATTTCATTAGTAGTTGTAAGTACTTCTTGCTTTTGAATTAAAGTGGCAACTGGCTTAAAGGCAACTCTAAAATAAATATCCATTCCGTTTGAAATTCCACCTTGAATTCCGCCAGAAAGATTGGTTTTAGTAGTTCCATCTTCATTGTACAAATCATTATGTTCACTTCCTTTCATTCTTGCGCCACAAAATCCGCTACCAAATTCAAACCCTTTTACTGCATTTATTGATAACATTGCTTTACCCAATTCGGCATGTAATTTATCAAAAACTGGTTCTCCAAGTCCAATTGGCATATTTTGAATTACACAAGTTATTGTTCCGCCAACAGTATCGCCTTGTTTTTTTATTTCTTTAATATATTCTTCCATTTTAGTAGCAGATTCAATATCCGGACAACGAACTGCATTAGATTCTGTTAAAGAAAAATCTAAATCTTGATACGGTTTATCTATAAAAATTTCACCAACTGATGATACAAAAGCATTAATTTTAATATCATTAATTACTTGTTTGGCAATTGCTCCAGCAACTACTCTACTTACGGTTTCTCTTGCAGAACTTCTTCCACCACCACGATAATCACGAATTCCATATTTTTTTTCGTAAACATAATCGGCGTGACTTGGACGATATGAATCTTTTATATGAGAATAATCGTCCGATTTTTGGTTGGTATTTGGAATTAAAAAACCAATTGGCGTTCCTGTAGTTTTTCCTTCAAATAATCCAGATAAAATTTGCACTTCATCGTCTTCTTTTCTTTGAGTAACAATAGAAGATTGACCAGGTTTTCTGCGTTGCATTTCTAGTTGAATTGCATTTAAATCTAAAGTAATTCCTGCAGGACAACCATCAATTATTCCACCAAGTGCTTCACCGTGAGATTCGCCAAAAGTTGTAATCTTAAAAAGTGTTCCGTAGCTATTTCCTGCCATTGCACAATGTTTTGAACAAATATAGTAGTTTAGTTTAGAGTTTAAAAATTAATGAGTTTAAAATTGTTTAAAACTATGTTGATAGAAATTAATTTGTTAACAATCAGTTAAGTTGCAGTTTACAAATTAAAATGAAATTTGTAAAAATTTCAAATTATATTATTTTGAAAAAGCGAAAAGTAGAACTAGTTGTTATATCCGATGTTCATTTAGGAACTTATGGATCACATGCTAAAGAATTGCTTCAATATTTGCAAACCATCAAACCCAAAATATTGGTTTTAAATGGTGATATTGTTGATATTTGGCAATTTAGAAAATCATATTTTCCTGCATCTCATTTAAAGGTTATAAAAAAAATTATTAGTATGACTTCTAAGGGAACAAAAGTATATTACATTACTGGAAATCATGATGAAATGCTACGAAAATTCAGCGATTCTATTGTTGGAAATTTTTCTATTCTCGATAAATTAGTTTTAACTCTTGACGATGATAAGAAAGCTTGGATTTTTCATGGAGATGTTTTTGACGCATCTGTTCAACATTCTAAATGGATAGCAAAATTGGGTGGATTGGGATATGATTATTTAATTTTAATTAATCGATTTGTAAATTGGTGTTTGAAAAAAATGGGAAAAGAACCTTATTCCTTTTCTAAAAAAATAAAGGCAAGTGTAAAAAAAGCAGTGAAATTTATTACAGATTTTGAAACAACAGCAACCGATTTAGCTATTGAAAAAAAATATGATTATGTTATTTGCGGACATATTCACGAACCAAAAATAAAACATATAGAAACTAAAAATGGTTCAACTTTATATTTGAATTCTGGAGATTGGGTAGAAAATTTAACCTCTTTAGAATACAATAAAAAACGTTGGAAGCTATACAAATATTCAGATTACATTCATGAACAAGAAGAAGATTTATTTGAAATGGATGATTTAATAAACACTCAATTAGTTGCTTCTATTGTTTTATCCCAAAAATAAAAGCCAATTATAAAAAGCTTACAAAAGTTAAATTTTAACAAAAATTATGTAACATAATAAGAATATTATGTAAACTTTATCGTTGTATGAATTATGATATTTGCACAACTAATTTAAACAATTCAAATTATGAAAAAAGTATTTTTATCAGTCTTTATGTTACTAGGTTTAGCATTAAGCACACAAGCACAAGATATTTCTAAAAATGCATTAGGTTTACGTTTAGGCGATAATGATGGTTTTGGTGGAGAAATTTCTTATCAAAGAGGTTTGTCAAAAAACAATCGTTTAGAACTAGATTTAGGTTTTAGAAACAGTAAAAATGTAGATGCTTTAAAACTTGCAGGTATTTATCAATGGGTTTGGAATATTGAAGGTGGATTAAATTGGTATGCTGGTATTGGTGGTGGTTTAGGAAGTTGGAGTTATGATTACAATCAAGGAAATCAAAAATTTGAAGACAACGGAGTTTTTATTTTTGTAGCAGGAGATTTGGGTATTGAATATAATTTTAAAGAAGTGCCAATTCAATTATCATTAGACATTAGACCAGAACTTTATTTTAATTCTGATGATTATAGAGACGATAATTTTGGTCCAGATTTAGCTTTAGGAATTAGATACCGTTTTAATTAAAAACTATTCAAAATGTAAATCCCAATTTGTTTAAAAGCAAATTGGGATTTTTTATTTAATTTCTATAGGTTTTTTAGATTTTATTTTAATAACATAACAAGGTTTAGTAATTACGCTTGTAGTCATTCCTGTTGGAGGAATTTCTTTTATTGTTACAATAATTTTATCTGCAAGTTCTTCAATTTTTTCTACGTTAATTGTATAACCTCCAGTAGCTTTTTCTCCCATATTAATCAATATAAAATTGGATGTTTTTATATCTTCTTTTTTTACATACGATTTTATCATTTCATCGCCAAGTAGCATTTGAAATTCATTTTCTTCAGATATAATTTCATAAAACTGAAACGATCCACCACCATAATCACTTCCAAATAATACATCATACAATGGTTTAGATTCTAAAGGTTTTTTAGTTGAAGTACAAGAAGTTAAAACAATTGCAAATAGAATTAAACTATATTTTTTCATGAATGGATTGTATTGCTTGTTGATATATATCTTCATAAATTGGTAAAATATTTTTAATGTCAAATTTTTTAGCAACCGATAATGCATTTTCTTTAAACGCATTTAATGTATCTATATTACATATAATTTTTAAAGCATTTTGTGCCATTTCATCTACATTTCCAACATCTGATAAATATCCAGAAATTCCATCAAAATTTACTTCGGGTAAACCTCCTGAATTACTAGAAATTACTGGAACACTCCAAGCCATTGCTTCTAAAGCTGCCAAACCAAAACTTTCTGTTTCTGATGGAAGTAAAAATAAATCGGTGTAAGATAAAATCTTATCAATTTCATTACTGTTTCCAAAAAATATTACTTTATCTTGAATTCCAAGCTCTTCACATAATTTTTCTGCCTTTTCTTTTTCTGGTCCATCGCCAACCATCATTAATTTAGCTGGAATTTTCTCTTGAATTTTGAAGAAAATTTTAATAATATCTGGAATTCTTTTAACTTTTCTAAAATTACTAATATGAGTAATAATGCGCTCGTTAGGTTTTGCCATTATTGAGCGTTCACATCTTATTTCTTTTTCGTTTCTATTTTTTCCTAATTCTATAAAGTTTGGAACTACGTGAATTTCTTTTTTAATATTAAATAATTTATAAGTATCGTCTTTTAAACTTTGTGAGACAGAAGTTACAACATCTGATTTATTTATACTAAAACTTACCGCAGTTTTATAAAAAGGATGATTTCCTACTAGTGTAATATCTGTACCGTGAAGCGTTGTTACCATTGGAATAATTATACCTTCATCTTTCAACATTTGTTTAGCCATGTAACCAGCATAGGCATGCGGAATCGCATAATGAACGTGTAATAATTCAATTTTATAGAGTTTTACCATATCTACCAATTTACTAGACAAAGCCAATTCATAAGGTTGATAATGAAACAAAGGATATTCTGGAACGTTTACTTCGTGGTAATGCACATTAGGATTTAGTAATGCCAAACGAACTGGTTGTCTGTAAGTTATAAAATGAATTTCGTGTCCGCGATGTGCTAACTCTAAACCAAGTTCGGTTGCTACAACGCCACTTCCACCAAAAGTTGGATAACAAACTATTGCTATTTTCATTATGTATTTTTAGTTGTACGAAGTTAATGAAAATTGAGTTTCTTTTTTAATTTACAGATGTTAAATTTAAATTTTACAACATTCATCTAATGAAGCAATTCCTTCAGCAGTTGCTTTTACTTCATCCGCATCAAAACCTAATTTTGAAATACCTTCTTTAATTGCTTGAAGATTAGTTTTTTTAGGATTATAATAAATGGTAAATGTCATTGCTTTATCATCTAATTCATACATTTTTACTCCTTTGATTTTCAGCATTTCTGTTTTAAATTTCAATCCGCAAGTTTCACATTCTTTACAATGATCGCAGTTTAAAGTCGTTTTTATAACTACTTTTTGATTCGATTTTTGAGCTAATGCAACATTAGAAGTTAAAAACATTGTAATTAGTACTAATGATTTTTTTAATAAATTTTTCATTTTTTTTTCAAGTTTAATATTTAATGATCGTGACTTCCGCCACCTTTCATTGCTGATAAAAGATAAAACGCACCTTTAATTACAATTTTAGAATTATCAGGAATTTCTTCAACAAATTTTACTTCTGTAAAACCCAAATCGGTTGTTCCTGGAAGTACTTCTATGGCTTTGAAATGAATTTCGTTGTGTGATTCTTCTTCCTCACTATGCTTATTTTCCTCTTTGGTTATTGCCTTTTGCTTATTGCCAATTTCTTTATCCTCTTGAATAAACACAAAATATTTATCACCATTTCTAACCACAGCATCTTTTGGTAAAGCAGGAACTGTAGTATTATTTATGTTGATGTTGGCCGAAACGTACATTCCAGAAATTAATCCTTTTGCATCCGAAGGATTTATTTTTGCGTGAACAGCAACCGTTTTACTTTCGTTAGAAAATGATTTATTGATACCAAAAATCTTGCCTTTTATTGATTTATTCGATTGATTTGTCAACACAAAATCAACTTCTTGTCCAACAGAAATGGAACCCAAATCTTTTTCGTACACATTTAAATCCAAATGCATTTGACTATTATCTACAACTTCAAAAAGCACCGTTCCAGTATCGGCAAATGCTCCTTTGGCAATGCTAATTTTACCAACATAACCAGAAATTGGCGATACAATTGGAACTAAACTAGAACCATTTGTTCCCATGTTTAAAGCTTGTAATTTATTTTTTGCCGCTTGTGCTCTTGCTTTTTCTACTGCTAATTTAGCTTTAACTTCTTGAAAAACTTTTCTTGGATTTACGTTTTCATCACTCAAAGTTTTTTGACGGTTGAATTCTAATTGCAAATATTCAATGTTGGCGACTGCCGATTTATAATCTTCTTGCATTTCAACAACATCGAGATTTTGAATTGTTGCCAAGGTTTTTCCTTTGTTTACAAATGTTCCTTCAAGCACAAAAATATCTTTAACTGTTCCACCAATTAAGGTAGAAATATTTGCCATATTTTGTGGCGGAACTGTGGTGTAACCGTTAGCTTTTATTACTAAATTTAGGTTTCTATTTTCAACTAAGCCAGTTTCAATACCAACAGTTTTAAATTGTGTTTCGGTTAATCCTACTTCGTTTTCTGGTTTTTCTTCTTCTTTTGTTTCTTCTGCTTTTTTATCGTTGCAAGAAGTAAAAAGTATCAAGACTAAAGTATTAACTACTAAGAAAATCTTGAATTTTGATTTTATATTGTTCATTTTATATTAAATTAAATTTTTAGAAATTACTTTGTCCGTTCGCTACGCTCGGATGATGGATATTGCAATTGAATTGCGCTTAAATTGAATAGATTCAAGGTTTCGGCATATTTTTTTTTAATATCAATGGCCTGATTTAAAAAACTAATGTAGGTCCAATAACTCATATCGCCATTTTCATAACTTTTTTGTGCAGTTGTTATAATTTGTTCGGCATATTGCAAACCTTCTTTTTTATAATAATCTAAACCTTTTTGCTGCTTTTCAAATTCATTTTGCAATTCTTGCTTTTGAAGATTTAACGCAAATTTGTTTTTATCTAATTCTAATTGCGATTGCGAAATACTTACTTGAGATGCTTTAGCTTTCGCCGAATTTACACCGCCAAATAAAGGAATTTGAAGTCCAGCAGTAAAACCTTGAAACAACGATTTGGTATCGATAGTTTGTGCAAAATAGCCCAATCCTAATTTTGGTGTTTTTAAAGCTTTAAAAGTATTGACTTCTTTTTCATAAACTAAAATTTGCTGTTGGTAATAATCGTTTACCAAATTTTCTAATTTAGAATCATTTGCATCAGAAATTTTAGAAAACTCAATTGGCGTTGTATGATCTGGAATAATATTTTCGTCGGTTTGAACAAAAAATTGTAATTGTTTTTGATAAATTGCCAAGTCATAATCCAACTGCGCTTTTTGAGTTTCAATTTCTTTAACTTTTGCTTTGGCGCTAATTACTTCAATGTTTCCACTTTCTCCAGTTTTAAATCGAAGTTCTGCATTTTTTAAAAATTTAGTGTAAATTTGGTTCAATTCAGCATTTAATTTTTGAACAGAAACACCAAATAAATATTGATAATAAGATAATGTTACCGCTTTTTCAATTTCAAATTCTGTTAATGCTTTTCGTTTTTCTGCCAGTTTTACTAACTCTTCTTGCAATTGCCTGTTGGCTTTTGTTATTTTTCCTACGGGAAAATATTGTTGCACACTAACATTATGATCGTAAGAATTGCTATTGAATTGTCCGCCTTGATATTGAACTTGCAAAGGATCAACTTGAAAAGCCGTTTTTTTAAGAATAGATTGTTTTTCAATTTCTTTATCTGCAATTTTTAAATCGATGTTGTTTGATTTTGCGTTTTCTATGGCTTTTTCTAATGAAATTGTTTGTCCGTTTTGCGCAAATGAAAAGCTACTGAAAAGCAAAATTAAAATAGTGACAATTGATGTATTCATATAATTTTTTCTTTTTTTAATTCCTTTTTCTAACAATAAATATAAAATCGGCAATACTATCAAAGTCAATAATGTTGCAGATAATAATCCGCCAATGACTACCGTTGCTAAAGGTTTTTGAACTTCTGCGCCACCACTTGTAGATAATGCCATTGGTAAAAATCCTAACGATGCCACGGATGCAGTCATTAAAACAGGTCTAAGTCTGGTTTTTGTTCCTATTATTACACGTTGAAAAGCATCGGTGATTCCTTCTTCTTTTAGTTGATTGAAATAGGATATTAATACAATTCCGTTCAATACTGCAATTCCGAATAAGGCGATAAATCCAATTCCTGCTGAAATGCTAAATGGCATTCCACGAATCCAAAGTGCAAAAACACCACCAATTGCTGATAATGGAATGGCGGTAAAAATTAATCCTGCTTGTTTAAAACTATTGAATGTAAAAAATAATAATATCAAAATTAATCCTAATGCAATTGGCAAAGCAACCGAAAGTCGTTTGGAAGCTTCAATTAAATTTTCAAATTGTCCACCATAAGTAACATAATATCCAGCAGGAAGTTTGAAATCTTTGTCTAATTTAGCTTGAATTTCTTCTACCACACTTTTAATATCTCGACCACGAACATTCAACCCAACAGTAATTCTTCGTTTTCCATCTTCTCGAGAAACTTGCACTGGACCTTGTTCAAAATTAATTTTTGCCACTTGTGATAATGGTACTTGTTGACCATTTGGCAAAGGAATAAAAAGATTATTTACATCGGTAATATCACTTCTATTATCAGCATCCATTCGTACAACTATATCAAATCGTTTGCTTTCTTCATAAATTTTTCCTGCACTTTCACCAGCAAATGACGAGCGAATTATTTGATTAATATCGGCAATATTTAAACCATACAAAGCAATTTTATTGTAGTCATATTTAATGGTAATTTGTGGCAAACCTGTAACTTTATCCGCTTTTAAATCGCCAACACCTTCTATGTTTTGAACTTTAGCAATTAATTCGGTAGCTTTTTCATCTAAAACTTCTAAATCATCACCAAAAATTTTGATGGCAATATCGCTTCTACTTCCAGTCATTAGCTCATTAAATCGCATCTGGATTGGCTGTGATACTTCTATAGTTGCACCAGGAATTGTTTCCATTTCTTCTTTCATTGCGTTGGCAATATCTTCCCAATTATCAAATTCGCTTCGCCATTCGTCTTTATCTTTTAGAACAATAATTAAATCGCCACTTTCAATTGGCATTGGATCGGTTGGAATTTCGCCACTTCCAATTTTGGAAACTATTGTTTTAATTTCTGGAAATTTAGATTTTAGAATTTTCTCATATTGCGTAGTTGTTTTAACCATTTGCGAAAGCGAACTTCCTGTCATAATTGTGGCATTTATTGCTAAATCACCTTCTTCGATTGTTGGAATAAATTCGCCGCCCATATTTTGAAAAACTACTATTGCAAAAACAAAAATCGCAACAGTTAAAGCCAAAACAGCTTTCTTAAATCGTAGTGCTTTTGCTAAAAATGGCGAATAGATTTTCTCGAACCAAGCCATCATTTTATCGCTAAAATTTTCTTTTTGAACTGTTTTTTTGGATAAAAATAATGCACTCATCATTGGAACATAAGTCAAGGAAAGTAAAAATGCACCAATAACCGCAAAACCAACAGTCATTGCCATTGGACGAAACATTTTTCCTTCGGTTCCAACCAAAGCTAAGATTGGTAAGTAAACAATTAAAATAATTATTTCACCAAAAGCTGCACTGTTTCTAATTTTGGATGCAGAATTATAAACTTCTGAATCCATTTCTTGTTGCGTGTAAAATTTAGAATCAATTTCAACAGAACTTTTTACTTTCTTTCTATATAAATGATGCATTGTGGCTTCAACAATAATTACTGCACCATCTACAATTATTCCAAAATCTATTGCGCCCAAACTCATTAAATTTCCGCTAATACCAAAAGCATTCATCAGAATTATTGCAAAAAGCATGGCTAACGGAATTACAGAAGCGACGATTAATCCGGCACGAAGATTTCCTAAAAATAAAATAAGTACAAAAATTACAATTAATGCGCCTTCCAATAAATTTTTAGTAACAGTTCCAATAACATTGTCAACTAAAGTTCCTCTGTCAATAAATGGCTCAGCAACAACACCTTCTGGCAAAGTTTTATTGATTTGAATCATTTTTTCTTTTACTCTTTCAACTACAGCACTCGAATTTTCGCCTTTTAACATTAATGCTAATCCAGAAACAATTTCTCCTTTTCCATCTTTGGTAGATGCACCATATCGCAAGGCAATTCCTTCTCGAACTTCGGCGACATTTCTCACCAAAATTGGTGAACCATTTTTGTTGCTAACAACTACATTTTCTAAATCTTTTATTCCAGTTGCCATTCCGACACCACGAATAAAATAGGCATATTGGTCTTTTTCAATGTAAGCGCCACCAGTATTTTGATTGTTTTTTTCTAAAGCATTAAAAATATCGGTTATAGTTACTCCTAAACTATTGAGTTTATTTGGATTTACTGCAACTTCATATTGTTTTAATTTTCCACCCCAAGTACTTACTTCTGCAACACCTTCAATTCCTTGCAATTGCGGAATAATTATCCAATCTTGGATGGTTCGTAATTTTATTTCATCATATTTTTCTTCATATCCTTTTTTGGCATACACATCATATTGATAAATTTCGCCAAGTCCAGAAGTAATTGGTGCTAATTCTGGCGAACCAACATAGGCAGGAATATTTTCTTTAGCTTCGCTTAATCGTTGAAAAATTTGTTCTCTTGCCCAATAAATATCTACATCATCTTTAAAAACTACCGTAACAACTGATAATCCGAAGCGCGAAATACTTCGAAGTTCAATAACTTTAGGAATAGTTTTTACAGATTGTTCTAGTGGATAAGTAATTAATTGTTCTACTTCTTGAGCTGCCAAAGTTGGTGCAGTAGTTAATATTTGAACCTGATTATTGGTAACATCTGGCAAGGCATCAAGCGGTAATTGTTTTAAAGAATAACTACCAAAGGCAATTAGAACTAAAGTTAGTAACATAATTACAAACTTGTTCTTTATACTAAATTGTATAATTTTATCTAACATTTAAAAAGTATAACGTATTAAAAAATAGACAGGATGTGTCTTTATTTTCTGTGTGAAATTCACAAATTATTTTCCCAAATAAATTGGGTTACGTTATGCTATTTGTGGTGGTTGCCAGATACTTCCGTAGAAATTGGAAGTTAAAATAGAAGTGTATGTTGGTACTTGAGAAGAAATTTTTAATGTTGTAATTGGAAAATAAATTGTAGTAATTTTAAAATGATTTATTATTTGTGAACCACAACAATTACATATACAAAAAGGAGAACATAAATGATTTTCTTTTTCATGAGAATGATTTTCATGATTGGATTGCAACTCTTTACTAGATTTTTCGAAATTTATTTCTACAACGTCACTACAAGGTAAACACGAAAGTGCTACGAAATAAATTGATGCTATGATTGTTAAGAATTTCATATCGTAAATATAGTAATTATTTATCTAAAATTGATTCTTGAATAATTTTTTGAATGTCTTCACGAATGTTTTCTTTTGAAAGTCTGTTTGGTGCATTCGAATCTGGAAAAGTTCTGTTTGATAAAAACACATAAATAATTTCTGTTTCTGGATCTGCCCAAGCAATTGTTCCTGTAAATCCAGTATGACCAAAGCTTGCTTTAGAAACACAACCGCAAGTTGGACCTTCTTTTCCCAATTGAGGTTTGTCAAATCCTAATCCGCGACGATTTCCTTCTAAACAAAAATTACAAGTATTAAAAACGTCGAAAGTTTCTGGAGAAAAATAGTTAATATTTCCATAGTTTCCTTTGTTAAGATACATTTGCATCATTTTAGCAATGTCTATTGCGTTAGAAAAAATACCTGCATGACCGGCAATTCCACCTTCCATTGCAGCTTCCATATCATGAACATATCCTTGAATTAAAGTATGTCTAAAATAAGTATCGTTTTCAGTTGGAGCAATTAACGAACAGTCTATTTTTTGTAACGGATTGTAGGTTGTATTGTTCATTCCCAATGTTTTATAGAAATTATTCTGACTTAAATCACTAATAGATTTGCCTGTAATTTTTTCTAAATATTCTTTCAGAATTATGAAGGTAAAATCGCTGTATTTATACTCTTTTTTATCTAACAATTTACTGTTTGCAATTTGCTTTAAAATAGAATCTTGATAATTATTTTTAATATATAAATTTTCTGAAACCTGCTTAGAAAAATCGTGAGAATAAGTAGTATTGTAAATCTCTTTTAGTGGCATTTTTAAACTGTCTAACGTTCGTTTATAAAACGGAATCCAAGCTTGCAAACGTGCATAATGTGATAATAAATCTTTAAAAGGAATATCACTTTTATCGGTATTTTGAAAAATTGGAAGCATTTCTCCAAGTTTTGTTTCTAAATTAACTTGCTTGTTATCATAAAGTTGCATTACATTTGGTAATGTAGAAACCATTTTGGTAACCGAAGCCACATCATATAAAGTTGAATTTAGAACTTTATCAATTTTTTCATAGGTTTGATAACCATACGATTTTTGATAAATAACTTTTCCTCTTCTTGCAACTAAAAGTTGAATTCCTGGAGTCATTTTGGCATCAATAGCTTTCTTGGCAACAGCATCAATTTTATATAACGTTTCTTGACTCATTCCTACATTTTCTGGCGCTGTAAATCCTAATCTATTTAATTTTTCGGTTTCTAAACCTAGATTTACAGGAAATAGATCATTAATTGTAACTGGCAATTTTCCTTGTGATGCAATGGCTCCAAATAGTAATTCTGCCGAAACTTCTTGAGCAATATCAGCATTTTGATATGACATAATTACAGCTTCAATTCCATCAAAATTTGTAATTGGAGAAAGTGAATATGGTTTAGAAAAAGCATCAAAAATTACTACATTATTTTCTGCAATTTTTTGTAACCAAAGTAATTCTGTTTCAGACAAATCGTGTTTTTTCCAAGCTTTGTCTGATTTATGATAACCAACAATTACTGTATTGAAATCTTTTAATTTTACATTTAAAGTATCTAAATTATTTGAAGTAACTTCTGTAATTTCTGTATATTTTTTTAAAGTTGAAACAAAACTTGAATTTACATCATCACCCAATTTTACATACGCAATTTTTTGATTTAAATTATTAATTGGCAGAATATTATCTTTATTTTTTAAAACCGTAACTGCGTGTTCATACAATTGATATTGCAAAGCATCTTTGGAAGAAGTAATCAAATCTTTACTCAAATTTTTTGTTTCAATTGGTTTTAATTTATTTAATCCTGATTTGTATTTGTAACGCAAAATTTTCTTTACCGATTTGTCTAAACGTTCCTCAGAAATTATAGAATCTTGATAAGCAACGCAAATTTTTTCGTAAGCTAAAGGCACATTTTCTGGAAAAAGTAAAATATCATTTCCGGCAAGAAATGCTTCTAAATCTATATCGCCAGGTTTCATAAATTTACTTGCAGCTTTCATATTTAATGCATCCGTAAAAATTAATCCTTCAAAACCCAACTCATTTTGAAGCAAGTTTGTAACTACATTATACGAAACTGAAGTTGGCCAATTCGCTCTAGATTCTACACTTGGAACGTTTAAATGCGCCACCATTACAGAAACTAAACCTTCATCAAAAATTCTTTTATAAGGATACAATTCAACTAAATCTAATCTTTCTTTTGTAAAATTTACTAATGGCAATGCATAATGAGAATCCAATGCAGTATCGCCATGACCAGGAAAATGTTTCCCAGTAGAAAAAATTCCTTGACTTTGCGCGCCATCCATTAATGCAATTGCATGTTCAGTTACATTTACTTTTTCTTCACCAAAAGAACGATGACCAATTATAGGATTTTTAGGATTGGTATTAATATCTAAAACTGGTGCAAAATTAAATTGAATACCCAATCGCTTGGATTCTTTTGCCATATTTTCACCAACTTTTTTAATTAAATTTAAATCTCTAATGGCACCAAGTGTTGTGTTGAATGGATATTTATAAGTAGAATCTAATCGCATACTTAAACCCCATTCGGCATCAATACCTATAAACATTGGAATTCTAGATTTACTTTGAAACCTATTAGTTAATTTAGCTTGACGATTTGGTCCGCCTTGAAAAAATATTAATCCACCAACTTTATTTTCTTCAATTAATTTTTCTACTTCTTTAAAGTGAGTTTCATCTTTATTAGAGTAAGCTGCAATCATAAAAAGTTGACCTACTTTATCATCAAAAGTTAATGTTTTATAGATACTGTCTACCCATTTTGTTTCAGCAATACTTTCTGGGAAGTAATTTTTTCTGTCTGATTTTACTTGTTGATTATAAGTTTCTTCAAATTTAGGAACTTCTGTTTTAATAGTATTCTGAGGTACAATTGTAGTTTTTGTTGTACCACAATTGGTTACTAAAAAAAATATGGAAAGTAAAAATAAAACTCTTATTGTATTTTTCATTAATTGATTATTTGAAATTAGGTTGCAAGCAACATAACTTTTTATATTTGTTAATTTCAACGAATTTAAAATAGATTTATTTTAAAAATTTATACTAAATAAATATTAAAAAAATCTACTGTGCCAACTTTCGGCTGCTGGAATTTCCCAACCGTCATTAAATTCTTCAATTGTATTTACTAAATTATTAAAAACAATTGTATTTTCTGAAACCGATTTGTCTTTGGCTAATTTTTTAAATTCTAACAAGGTTTTGTAAGTAACAAATTCACCTTGCTTAAAAGCTACATTCATTTTGTCTAATAAATCTACGCTGTATTTTTGTTCAATATTTTGAATAAATTCTACCGATTTATCTATAGAACAACCAGTTGCGGCTTGCACTTCTTGATTTACTGCGATAATTATAAATCGATTGTATTTTATTTGAAATGAAGCTTCAAGTGAAGTGCCGTGTGCTGACCAATTTTCAACAAAAATTTGTAAATCTTCATTGATAGTGGCTATTTCATCTTCTGAAAATTTTCGGCTTGATTGGTATATCCAAATTTTAGATTCTTCGGGTAAATTTTCAAATGGAATGTACATATTTTTTTATTTTTAAAATTGGGAAATTAACCCAAATCCAGTTGTTTTTCCGTCATAAAAAGGAATAAAAACTGTGTTATTATTTGATGATTTATTTTTTGAAATCAATTTACTAATTTTTGGAACTAACCAATAAGCAGCTTTTGTACTCAAAATTCCTATTCCTGCGCCAGTTACAACATCTGTAAACCAATGTCTGTTATGATATATTCGTAATGCGCCAACACTCGTTGCAACTGCATAACCAGAAATTCCATACCAAATAGATTGGTCTTTATATTCTTGAAAAAGTAATTCTGCTCCTAAAAATGAATTCGCAGTATGACCAGAAGGAAATGAATTAAATGTTGATGCATCTGGACGCAATTGATTGGTAGATTTCTTAATAACTTTAACGGTAATTCCCATTAAAATTGTGGATGTTGCTAACACCAATGCTCTTTTTTTGAAAGAATTTTTACTTTTTACTCCAATAAAATCTAAACTTAAAGCTGTTGTAGCAGGAACAAATTGCATAACATCATCAAAATCTATTTTATCTTTTCCATATTCATTAAAAGAATCGTTTTTAAAACTTTTAAATAATCTTAAATTTTTATTTTCTAGTCCAATTAATCCATAACTAATAAAGACTGTCGGAATAATTAACTGCTTGTAATTGAATTTTAAATTATTGGATGTTTCAATTTTTAAAGAATCTTTTGCAAAAGAATTAGAACTTATTTGAGCCAATAAATTTGAATTTATTGACAATAACAAATACATTATTATTGCAATTCTTTTATTCATTTAATTATAAATCTTGAGCGTTGGCAATAAGTTCGGCAATATCCATAACTTTTACATTGGCTTCTTTTTCTTTATTTTTAACTCCATCACTCATCATGGTATTGCAAAACGGACAAGCTGCAGCAATGATATCTGGTTGGGTTTCTAATGCTTGCTCTGTTCTTTCTATATTTACTTCTTTATTTCCTGGTTCGGCATCTTTAAACATTTGTGCTCCACCAGCACCACAACATAATCCATTGGCTTTAGATTTTTTCATTTCTACAAATTCGGCATCCAATTTCTCGATTAATTCTCTTGGTGCTTCATAAATATTATTAGCTCTTCCAAGATAACAAGGATCGTGAAATGTGATTTTTTTTCCTTTAAATTGTCCACCTTCTATGGTTAATCTGCCAGAATCTAATAATGATTTTAAGAATTCGGTATGATGAATTACTTCGTATTTTCCACCCAATTCTGGATATTCATTTTTCAAAGTATTAAAGCAATGCGGACAAGCGGTTACAATTTTTTTAGCTTCATAAGCATTCAACACTTCAATATTCATCATTGCTTGCATTTGAAACAAAAATTCGTTTCCAGCACGTTTTGCAGGATCGCCAGTGCACGATTCTTCAGTTCCAAGAACAGCAAATTCAACCTTTGCACGATTTAGAATCTTAACAAATGCTTTGGTAATTTTCTTTGCTCTATCGTCAAAACTTCCTGCACAACCAACCCAAAATAAAACTTCTGGTTGCTTGCCTTGAGCTAACATTTCGGCCATCGTTGGCACGTTTAATACTTCTGACATATTTAAAAGTTTAGAAGTTTAAAGTTTAAGAGTTTAATCTCAAACAGATAAACTTATTTAAAATTGGAAAATGTAGAATTTGTATTTAAAATATAAAATCCTAAATTAATTAATCCTAAATTCTAATTTATTATTCGTGTTGTCCATCGTCAAAAACCTCGATGGTTACTTCTTTTTCTATTAAATCGGTAAATTTTCCTCTGTAACGAGTTGCTTTTACTAAGTGATTATCAATCCAATGGTAATTTCCTCCTCGTGGTTTTCCCATTACCATTCCATGGTATTTAAATCCGTATTGTTTTAACCAACGTTCCGTATATTCTCTGTGCGCTTCAGTTCTAGATGTAAAAAAGAAAATAATATGACCTTCGTCATACCATTTATTTAATGTAATTAATGCATCTGGATACACTTCGGCAGTTAACATTCGTTCTGGTTCTTCGTTAGGAATATCATCACAAATGGTTCCGTCAATATCTATTAGATAATTTTTTACTCCTTCTGGCAAAACTGGACTTAAATGCTGTCCGTTTTCGGTTACTGTTTGTAAGGTTTTGTCGATGTCTTCCGCTTTCATTTTTTTAATTTTAAAATTCAATTATTCATTTTCATTAAACTATTTCTAACCTCACATTATAGAAATTTGTTTTAATATTTTTAGACGTAATAAATTATGTCTTTACTTTATAGACGTAATAAATTACGTCTCTACGACGATTCGTTTTTCCAATTCAATCGGTCTTGTTGGTTGTATTGCCATGGCGCACCATTATTTTCAATATTAGTCATCATTGCATTTAATGATTGTGGCGCAGCACTTTGTTCCATCACTAAAAATCGTCTCATATCGATTATTATTGATAATGGACTAATATTTACTGGACATTCTTCTACGCAAGCATTACAAGATGTACAAGCCCAAAGTTCTTCGGCAGTAATGTAATTGTTTAATAACGAAATGTTATCAGGAATAAAAACACCTTTATTTTTGTCAATATTTCTACCAACTTCTTCCATTCTATCTCTTGTATCCATCATTATTTTTCGTGGAGATAGTTTTTTTCCTGTTTGATTTGCAGGACAAGCATCGGTACAACGACCACATTCTGTACAAGTATAAGCGTTTAATAATTGTACCCAATTTAAATCTTGAACATCACTTGCTCCAAATTTACTTGGAACTGCATTTGGATCGACTGGTTGTGCTGCAAAAGGATCAGCATTTGGGTCAAGCATTAATTTTACTTCGTTTGTAACACTTTCTAGATTGTCTAATTCTCCTTTTGGGTTTAAATCCGCAAAATAAGTATTTGGAAACGCCAATAAAATATGCAAATGTTTAGAATAATATAAATAATTTAAAAACACTAAAATTCCTGAAATGTGTAACCACCAAAAAGTTCTTTCTAACATTACAACTGCACTTTCTGACATTCCATTAAAAATTGGCGACAAGAAATGACTGATAGGAAATGAACCTGCTTGAACATAATGTGAAACTCCAGCTTGTTGCAACCAAAAATCGGAAGCATTCATTAATAGAAACAGCGACATTAATACAACTTCAAAATATAAAATATAATTAGCATCAGATTTTGGCCAACCTTTTAAATCGGAACTTACAAATCGTTTTAACTTGATTACGTTTCTTCTTGTCCAAAAAAGAATTACAGCAACTAATACTAAAAATGCTAAAATTTCAAAACTTCCAATTAAGAAATTATACAAACTTCCTAGTGGTGCAAATACTCTGTGTGTGCCAAAAATTCCGTCAATTATAATTTCTAAAACTTCAAGATTTATAACTATAAAACCAACGTATACTATAATATGTAGCAAACCCATAACAGGTTTTTTCACCATTTTAGATTGACCAAGCGCAATTATAGCAAGATTTCTCCATCTTGCAGAAGGATTATCTTTTCTATTTACATCTTTACCAAGATTTATATTTCTAAGTATTTTTTTTACATTAATAGTAAAATATCCAATTCCGATAGAAAGTAGAATAAGGAAAAATATATTATCTAAATAGCTCATATCTTGAGAGTTATTGTTTGTGAATTAGTATTATTTTTTAATAGTATCCGTTTCATTTGGTGCAATGTATGGTTTGTTTTTCTTACCAAATAAAGAAACATTTACATATCTTGTTGGATACAATCTAACATCTTGTAATAGTAATTCTAATTCTTTAGAAGTTTTAGAAAAATTGTTATACAAAGCATCATCTTTAATTAATTTACCCATTGTACCATTACCATTTTCTAAACCTAACATAATTTTATCTACACTAGCCAAGGTTTTTTCTAATGATTTAACAGATTTTCCAATATTTGCTTTAGCTAAAGAATCTGATAATTTAGAAAAATTTCCAGATGCTTTTTCTATGTTGGTCATGGTATTTCCAATTTTAGATTTATTGTCTGCCAACATTGTATTTACTTCTTTAGAAGCCACTTTAAATTGAGCTAACGTTTCGTTTAAATTGGCTAAACTACTTTGTAAATTTTCTTTAGTTTTTGCATCAAATATTTCATTTACATTTACTAACATACTATTTGCATTATCAAGTAGTTTGTCTAATTTTTGTTTTAACGGATCAATTTGTCCTGCTAATAAACCATCAATTAATCCCATTTTAGTTGCAGAAACTAAAAATGCACCAGATTCGGCAGGTTTTGTATCATTTTTATTTACTAGAATTGCAATTTGTTTACCACCAATTGGACTTGGAGAATAAATTTCTGCTACACTTCCATTTGTTATGGCAAAATCATTTTTTATTTGAAGTTCAACTAAAAGTCGTCCATCTTTTTGTAAATCAATTGTTTTTACTTTTCCAATTGTTAAACCGTTTAATGTTACTAATGAAGATGGAACTAAACCTTCTACATTAGTATAATGAACATAGAATTTTTTATAATCGGTTAATAAATCGCTTCCTTTTAAAAAACTGTAACCCCAAATGAATAATAAAATGGATGAAATAGCTAATATTCCTGTTTTAATTTCTCGTGTTAATTTCAAAATAGTAATTTTTTACAAAATTAGATAAAATTGTTGAATTTATTGATTTATTGCATCTTTTACAGAAATACTTTTTCCGTTTTTAAATGCAATTAAAAAAGCTGACGAATACCCTTTGCCTTTGGCATCTTGCAAAAGTTTTTTAGCATTTTCATAATCAGATGTTTCGCCATACATATATTTATACATAGTATTTTCTTTAGAACTTGAAATATTTTTTAATCCTTTAAAGTTGCTAGAAACCAAAGCTACTTTTTTAGAACTTGCAGAAAGTTGTACTTTAAATGTAATTCCGTTTTTAATTTCGGATGTTTTAATTTCTGGTTTTTTAACAACTGAATCTGGCTTTTTAGTAGTATCCGATTTTTTAATAGTTATTGCTTCTACTCTATCAGATGGTTTTTCTGTTGGTTCTTGATAAGTTCCACCATCAAAGTTATCTTTTTTATAACTAATAATGGCTTCGGCAATGGCTTGCGCAATTTCATCTTGACCGTTTTCAGAATCTAAATAATTTCCTTCAACAACATTAGAAATAAAACCAGTTTCTATTAAAACTCTTGGCATATATGCTTTATGCAAAACCATATATGGCGCTTGTTTTACGCCACCACCACGACTTTTTTTTCCTAAACCTACAAATTTATCTTGAATTTTTCCGGCCAATAAAATACTATTTTCTATAAATTCTTCTTGCATTATGGTCATACCAAGCATTGATTCTGGATTTTTAGGATCGTAACCTTCGTATTTATTTTTATAATCTTTTTCTAAAGTAATTACAGAGTTTTCACGTTTTGCAGCTTCAAGATTGGATGCATTTTTAGACATACCCATTACATAAGTTTCTGTTCCATCGGCAACCGTATTTTTATTGGCGTTGCAATGAATTGATACAAAAATATTAGCATCGGCACGATTTGCAATGTTGGCACGTTCTACTAAATCTATAAATTTATCTGTTTTTCTGGTATAAATAACTTCTATTCCAGATGATTTTTCTAGAATTTTACCCACTTTTAAAACCAACGCTAATGTAATGTTTTTTTCTATGTGACCGTTATGAACTGCACCATAATCGTGATCGCCATGACCAGCATCAAGAGTAACTTTAAACTTATTAGATTGCGAAAAAGAATTTTGGCAACATAACAGAATAATTAAAATTTTGAAGAATATTTTATAAGTAATTGGCATTTTAAGTTTTAAAATTAATTTACAAAATTAGTTATAATTACTTAATAACTTCATTAATATCTACAGATTTACCATTTTTAAAAGCGGTAATAATTGCAGTTGAATATCCTTTTGTTAAAGCAACTAGTTGTAATTTTTTAGCTTCTTCATAATTAGAAGTTAATCCATAAAAATATTTATACGTATTATTTTCAGATGAAGATGAAATTCTATCCAAACCTTTAAAGTTTTTAGGAATTAATTTTATGTTTCTTTCACTTGTAGACAATTGAATTTTATAAATTATTTCATCATCTGTAGAATTATTTGTTGAAGCAACAACAGTATTGGGAACAACTTCAACAATATTAGTTTCAATTGTGGCAGTTGTATCGGTTTGACCAAAATATTCATTTTTGTAACTAATAATTGCATTGGCAATTTCTAGAGCCATTTTATTTTGACCATCCAATGAATTTAAAAACTCACCTTCTTCCATATTAGATAAAAAACCCAATTCTATCAATACACTTGGCATGTAAGCTGCATCTAAAACCCAAAGTGGTTGCTGTTTTACACCTCTTGTTTTTCTATTTAAATTATTGGTAAAATTATCTTGAATTTTGGTTGCAAGGTTGATACTATTATTCAAGTTTTCTTCTTGCATAATATTTAATCCTAACAATGATTCAGGATTAGTTGGATCAAAACCTTGATAGTTTTGCTTGTAATTATCTTCTAAATAAATTACTGCGTTTTCTGCTTTGGCAACTTCAATATTCATATCGGCACGAGACAAACCCATTACAAATGTTTCTGTTCCAGAAGGACCAAAATTTTTAACCGAGTTGCAATGAATGGAAACAAACAAATTAGCATTGGCTTTGTTGGCAATTTTCGGACGATTTACTAACTCTATAAACTCATCTGTAACACGAGTGTAAATTATTTTAATTTCTTTGTCTTTGGCTAAATATTCACCCACTTTTAAAGTAGTTTTTAGTGCAATTTCTTTTTCACTAAAACCGTGATAAGAATTTCCTGGATCTTTTCCGCCATGACCAGCATCTAGAATTAAAATAAACTTTTCTGTTTGAGCAAAACTCAAATTACTTATAAGAAAAGTTAAAATTACTGTCAATAAAGAGTTTTTATATATAAATTTCATTTGTAACGTTAATTTTAATTAAAACTGCTAGTTTATAATTTTATTATTTGACTATTTTTGACGAAAAATAATCTGTAAGTTTGGCTGTTCAAAAATTGAGCCACACTTTTACAAAAATAGCATTTAAACCTTTGCGTACAAACTTATTTTATATCGTTTTATTAGCAATTTTCCTAACAATAGGAAATACCATAGTAGTAGGACAAGAAACTAGAACTAAAAAGAGAAACCTTTCTGTAAAAAAAGATCCAATTCCTGTTATAAAAGAAGTAGTAAAGCCAGTTGAAATAACGCCAATTGCTACAGAAAAAGTTGTTACAATTAAAACAGACACTATAAAAAAGTCATTATTAGAAGGAAAAGTAAAATATAAAGCAAAAAAGTATGCACGATTTGAACAAAAAAAGGAACTTTTAACTTTAAATGATGGTGCCGAATTGTATTATTTAGATTACGAATTAAAGGCAGGAATTATTGTAATGGATTACAAAAAGAATGAAGTTTATGCAGGAAGATTGAAAGATTCTACTGGAAATTACATTCAATATCCAAAGTTTACTCAAGGTAGCAATGTAATTGAACCTGATTCTATTAGATTTAATTTTAAAACTAAGAAAGCATTAGTTTGGAATTCTAGAACTACGCAACAAGAAATGAATATCAAGGCAGAGATTTCTAAAAAAGAAAATGATTCTGTTTATTTTATGAAAAATGCACGATTTACAACTGCCAAAGATTTTGATGATCCAGAATATTATTTTATAACCAGCAAAGCCAAATTTGTTCCAGGAAAAAAAGTAGTTGTTGGCGGAACAAATATGGTAATTTATGGAGTTCCAACACCTTTATACTTGCCTTTTGCATTTTTTCCTATTACAGAAAAAAGTAGATCTGGAATAATTATTCCTAATTATGGGCAAAGTAATTTACGTGGTTATTCTTTGCAAAACGGAGGTTATTATTTTGCTTTAAGCGATAATTATGATTTAGCAATTCTAGGAGATTATTACACTAATGGCAGTTATGCATTAGGATTTGAATCTTCTTATGCAAAAAAATACAATTTTAATGGATCAGTAAGAATGCGATTTGAAAACTTAATAAATAGCGAACGTGGTTTTCCAGATTATACTAAAAGTAAAATTTATAACATTCAATGGTCACATACTAAAGATGGAAAGTCCAATCCTAATTCTAGATTTTCTGCATCGGTAAATCTTGGAAGTAGCCAGTTTTTTCAACAATCTATCAATCAGCTAAGTTTGACTTCTGCTATAAA
>NZ_JAYUPK010000114.1:0-17089 GCF_043760115.1 Flavobacterium sp. | reverse complement strand
ATATAGAAAAAGCATTAAAAGAATTTGATGGCGATTACGATTTAGACGAACTCAGATTAATGCGAATTAAATTTATTAGTGAAGTTGCGAATTAATATTGAAATTTTTGATGTTCATTAATTTTATAAATAAGTTTTTTTAATTATCTTTATTTGATAATACTTACTTTTATTCAAAGATATTCCCAATATCATTACAATTAAACCTACTACTTTGTAAATTGTTTAATCGGCTAATGCCAAAAAACAAACAAATATGAGTAGGAAAAAATCTATATTAATTGTAGAAGATGAATTGATTATTTCTGCCAATATTGCAATGCAACTTGTTGATTTAGGTTATGAAGTGATTGGTAAAATTTCTAGAACTGATGAAGTGCTTCCAAGTATTAGAGATTGTATTCCAGATATTATTTTAATGGATATCAATCTAAAATCCGACATTGACGGAATTGAACTTGCGAAACTAATTCACAAAGAAAATAAAATTCCAATAATTTTTTAACTGCCAATGCTGACGAAGTTCGTTTTTAGTTAACCTTTCTCATATTGACGAAATTGCTACAAGTTACGTTATTGTTGCTAAAAAAGTAAACCTATAAATGCTGATGTATAAAAAAATGACAACTATAAACAAAATCATAAAGAAAAATGGTGGTTAAGTTACTTGTAATTTTTTCTTATTCTTCAAATAATTCACCGCGATGAGGTTTTAAAGAATCTCTAACAGCAATCATTTCATTGTCAGTAACCACCATAAAAGCTATGGCGTGCATTTCATTTATTACATTAAATCCTGTACTATTTAAAGATAATTTCTCAGCAATTATATATTCTTTTAGATGAATTTCGTGATGTTGTGCTGTTTTCTCTGATGCTTGACCACGAAAATCCCAAATCAATTTTATTTTTCTAGACATATTAATTGTTTTACGCTACAAAATTACAATAACAATTTTCATATTACTATTTTTGCTAAAAATAGAATATGCCTCGCGAATTACAACTACAAGTTACACCAGAAATTGCATCAAATGAAAATTTGTTATTGAATTATGTAGCTGCTAATTTAAAAGTCTCAACTTCAGATATAAATAAAATTATTCCGTTAAAACGTTCTATTGATGCAAGGCAAAAAGCAATAAAAATAAATTTAAAAGTTGCTGTAGTTTTAAAAGGAGAATCATATCAAGAAGAAAAAATAGATTTTCCAGAGTATAAAAACGTTGCTAATTCGCAAGAAGTTCTTGTGGTTGGCGCTGGACCAGCAGGATTATTTGCAGCTTTGCAATTAATAGAATTAGGATTAAAACCAATAGTTTTAGAGAGAGGAAAAGACGTTCGTGGCAGAAGAAGAGATTTAAAAGCCATAAATGTAGACCATATTGTAAACGAAGATTCTAATTATTGTTTTGGCGAAGGTGGAGCAGGAACTTATTCTGACGGAAAATTATACACACGATCAAAAAAACGTGGCGATGTTGACAGAATTTTAAAATTATTAGTAGCATTTGGTGCAACACCAGATATTCTCGTAGAAGCACATCCACATATTGGAACTAATAAATTACCCCAAATTATTCAAGACATTCGAGATAAAATTATTGAATGTGGCGGACAAGTTTTGTTTGAAACTCGTATTACAGATTTTATAATTAAAAACAATGAAATTCAAGGAGTTTTAACTCAAAAAGGCGATTCTATTTTAGCAAAAAAATTAATTCTTGCCACAGGACATTCTGCCAGAGATATTTTCGAATTATTAGACAAAAAGAAAATTTTTATTGAAGCAAAACCTTTTGCACTTGGCGTTAGAGCAGAACATCCGCAAGAGTTGATAGATAAAATTCAATACAGTTGCGATTATCGTGGCGCGTTTTTACCACCATCGCCATATAGTATTGTAAAACAAATAAATGGTCGCGGAATGTATTCTTTTTGTATGTGTCCTGGTGGCGTAATTGCACCTTGCGCAACAGCTCAAAATGAAGTGGTTACCAATGGTTGGTCACCATCTAAAAGAGATCAGGCAACTGCCAATTCTGGAATTGTAGTAGAATTAAAATTAGAAGATTTTAAACCATTTGCAAAATTTGGCGCACTTGCAGGATTAGAATTTCAAAAAAGTATTGAGCACAAAGCTTGGCAACTTGCAGGCGAAACCCAAAAAGTTCCAGCCCAACGAATGGTCGATTTTACACAATCTAAAGTTTCATCATCTATACCAAAAACATCTTATGTACCAGGAACAACTTCAGTAGAATTAGGACAAGTTTTTCCAAGTTTTTTAACTCAAATATTACGAGAAGGTTTTGTAGAATTTGGTAAATCAATGAACGGATATTTAACTAACGAAGCCATTCTTCACGCTCCAGAAAGTAGAACTTCTTCGCCAGTTAGAATCCCGAGAGATAATATCACTTATGAACATCTTCAAATAAAAGGTTTGTATCCTTGTGGTGAAGGCGCAGGTTATGCAGGAGGAATTATTTCGGCAGCAATTGATGGAGAGAAATGTGCTTTAAAAATTGCTGGGCTTTTATTCAAATAAAACATTCATTTTTAAATCATTTTGAACGTTACCCGAATATTGATTCTGTTGCAATCCAAAAGTAGTAACCATTGTCATTAAAACCGATTTTCTAGTTTTGGTTTCGGTTCTAAAAACTCCAATTTTGTTTCTTAAATCGGCATCATATTTTTTATCAATTTCAAATTCATTTACCGAAAATTTCATCTCGCATAAATTTACAACTTGGTCTCTTCTGTCAATAACTAAATCGATTTGCGCACCATTTACTGAATTTTTACTGCGCCAAGATGAGGTATTGGTTTCTATGCCACTAATTCCTAATCCTTTTTTTATTTGCTCTAAATGATGCAAACAAACTTGTTCAAATGCATATCCACTCCAAGCTCGATACTTTGGACTATCGATGGTTTTTATCCAAAAATTAGTGTCGGTTGTTTGATAATCTTTTATAAACTTTAAATAGAATAAGGTATAAAAATCGGATAATTGATATAAACTGTCTCTGTTTTTTTTATTAAATGGAATATACTTCCTTATAAATCCACTTTCTTCGAGTTCATTCAAAATAGTTGAAAGTCCACCACCATCAGATATTTTAGTTGCTGTAATAATTTCACTTCTGGTAAAACCTTTGCTTTTTTTTGCCAAAGCATCTACAATAAGTTCGTGTTTTTCAGCTTTAGAAAATAAGGATTTGAATACATTAGAAAATTCAGTTAACAGCAATCCATTTTTAGAAAAACAAATGGCATCAATATTTTGAGTTGCACTTAAACCTTTCTGAATTTCGTCCCAATAAAAAGGAATTCCGCCAAAAACCATATACAATTGAATAATTTGATATTGGCCCAAATTCATTTTTTTGGATTTTACAAATTGCTCACATTCTCTAAGTGTGAAAGGTTCTATTTTTAATCTAACCGTTACTCGATTATGCAATCCACCTTTATTATTAATTAATTTATTAATCATCCACGATGCTGCCGAACCGCAAACAATTAATAAAACATCGTTTCTTGCCGATGCCCAACTGTTCCAAAAATGTTCTAAACCACGTATAAATTTTGAATTCGGAGTATCAAACCAAGGTAGTTCATCTATAAAAATGACTTTCTTTTTTTGTTTAGATTTTTCTATGCAATTTTTTATTTGCTGAAATGCTTCAATCCAATTTTTTGGTTTTAGATTTAAAGCAGGATATTGTTCGTTATAACCAATTTGAAAATTAAGCAGCTGTTCTTGCAATGTTGCATCTGCAATTCCTGTAAGCTGAAAAGTGAATTTACCTTTAAAATGTTCTCTTATTAAATAGGTTTTACCCACACGTCTTCGTCCATAAAGTGCCATGAATTCTGACTTTTCCGAAAGATATTTTTCTTCAAACAGTGCTATTTCATTTTCTCTTCCTACCATGATTTATATATTTCAATTCTGCTGTAAATATATAAAAAAATACTTTTACAGCGAAAAATACTTCATCTTATACTTTAATATATTCCTATTAAATAATTTTCAATTCTGCTGTAACTATTATAAAAAATATACTTACAGCGGAATTTAACGCAATAAAATAAAAAAATCGCCCAATTTCTTGAACGATTTTTTACTTGAATTAATAATTATTTATTCTTTTTCAATTTATCTTTAAAAACCTTTTCAAATTTTTCAATTTTGGGTTGAATTACCATTTGACAATATTGTTTATTTTTATTTTTTGCATAATAATCTTGATGATACTCGTCTGCTTTATAAAATTTAGTAAAAGGTTCTAATGTTGTTACTATTGGACTATCATATACTTTAGCTTTTTTTAAATCGGCAATAATACTTTGAGCAGCTTTTTTCTGCTCTTCATTTTTGTAAAAAATAACAGATCTGTATTGCGTTCCTTCATCTGCACCTTGAAGATTTAATGTTGTAGGATCATGAACAGTGAAAAACACTTTAAAAATTTCATTTAAATTTGTTATCGATTTGTCATAAGTAATTTGTACAACTTCTGCTGCACCAGTTGTACCAGAAGAAACTTCTTCATAAGTAGGATTTAATTTTTTTCCTCCAGAAAACCCAGAAACTACTGATGTTACTCCATTTAAATTTTCGTAAACTGCTTCAACACACCAATAACATCCACCACCAAGTGTAATGGTTTCTAGATTTGTATTGACATTTTTTTTCTGCGCAACTAGTATATTAGTACAAATGATTGCTAAAAAAATTAATTTTTTCATAACTTATTTTTCAGAGTCAGGATCAAATTCTAACGAAACAGAGTTCATGCAATATCTTTTACCAGTTGGTTCTGGTCCATCATCAAAAAGATGTCCTAAATGCGCATCGCATCTTCCGCAAAGTGCTTCTGTTCTTACCATTCCATAAGATTTATCTACTTTATAAACTACACTGTTTTTATTTTCTTGTTCAAAAAAACTTGGCCAACCACAACTGCTTTGAAATTTTTGATCCGATTTAAATAATTTATTTCCACAAGCAGCACAATAGTAGGTTCCTTTAGATTCAGAATCCCAAAGTTTTCCTGTAAATGCTCTTTCTGTATCACCTTCTCTTGCAGTTGCATATAAATCTTGAGGTAAAACTTTCTTCCATTCTGCATCTGAAACGTTAAGTTTTTCAGTACTTGTTCTAGAATAATAAGGATTTGTCATTTTATTAGTTTTAGTTAAAAGTTTAATTTCTGTAGGTTTTTCTTCTGTTGAATTAGTTTTTTGAGCACAAGCAGACAAGAACATACATAATGTAAAAGTAATTGGTGCAAGTATTGATTTTAAGTTTTTCATTTTGCTTATTTTATTATACAAATTTACACATCATTTACGAGTTTAAATGTCGCACAGTTTGCAATTTGTCTAGAATTAAGTAAAGTTTAACTTTTGTTTCATGATGTAAATATCAACACAAGTTAAACTTTTCACAATCTTAAAAAACCATAATTTTAAAACTCTTTTTTTGTATTTTTACCGAGTAATAAATAAATATGCAGGAAGAAAAAGTTATTTTAGTTAATGAAAAAGACGAGCAAATTGGTTTAATGCCAAAACTTGAAGCACATGAAAAAGCCATTTTGCATCGTGCGTTCTCAGTATTTGTTTTAAATTCTAAAAACGAAATAATGTTGCAGCAACGTGCGCATCATAAATATCATTCTCCATTATTGTGGACAAATACTTGTTGCAGTCATCAACGAAATGGCGAAACCAATATTAAAGCTGGAATAAGACGATTGGAAGAAGAAATGGGATTTGTAACAGAATTGAAAGAATTATTTCATTTTATATACAAAGCACCGTTCGATAATGGATTGACAGAGCACGAGTTAGATCATGTTATGATTGGTTATTATAATGACGAACCTAAAATTAATGATGAAGAAGTTGCCTCATGGAAATGGATGGCAATTGATGATGTAGAAAAGGATATACAAGAAAATCCAGAAATTTATACAGTTTGGTTCAAAATAATATTTGACGAATTTTACCATTTTCTTGAAGATCATAAATTATAATTTTAAAATTTTATTTAACAAATACCAAATGAGAGTAACTTTATCAAGAAAAGCACATTTTAATGCCGCACACAGGTTGTACAGAAAAGATTGGTCTATGGAGCAAAATGATGCCATATTTGGAAAATGCAATAACCCCAATTTTCATGGACACAATTACGAATTAGTTGTAAGTGTTACAGGAGAAATTGATAAAGAAACTGGTTATGTTCTTGATGTTAAGTTTCTTACAGACATGATAAAAGAAGACATTGAAAAAGAATTTGACCATAAAAATCTAAATCTTGATGTTCCAGAATTTCAAGATTTAAATCCAACAGCCGAAAATATAGTAGTTGTAATTTGGAATAAATTAAGAAAAAAAATCAAACCAGAATTAGATTTGGAAGTTGTTCTATATGAAACTCCACGAAATTTTGTAACCTATAATGGAAACTAATGGAATTAAAAATTGGAGATAAAATTCCGAATTTTACACTTAATGATGCTAACGGAAATACCTTTGATAGTTCATCATTATTAGGAAAACCATCAGTAGTTTATTTTTATCCAAAAGATAACACCGCAGGTTGTACTGCACAAGCATGCAGTTTTCGTGATCAATATGAAGATTTTAAAGATTTAGGAGCAGTAGTTATTGGAATTAGTAGTGACAGCGTTTTATCTCATCAAAAATTTGCAAAACAATATAAATTACCATTTGTTTTATTATCAGATGCTTCTAAAAAAGTTAGAAAACTATTTGG
The DNA here is from genome assembly GCF_043760115.1 of Flavobacterium sp. Taxonomy (GTDB): domain Bacteria; phylum Bacteroidota; class Bacteroidia; order Flavobacteriales; family Flavobacteriaceae; genus Flavobacterium. Next base: position 10,288 of record NZ_JAYUPK010000114.1, on the reverse strand, counting down.
AGTTCCAACAGGAATGTTTGGATTAATTCCAGGAAGAGTTACTTATGTTGCAGATAAAGAAGGAATTATAAAAATGATTTTTGATAGTATGATGCCTAAAAATCATATTTCTAATGCTTTAAAAGCGATAAAAAAAATGTAACATTTTAATAAATGTCTAAAATGAAATTACAATGCTATCCATTACAATTTGAACCAATTTTAAAAGATCGAATTTGGGGTGGAACTAAATTAAAATCCTATTTAAACAAACCAATTCAATCAAATGTAACTGGCGAAAGTTGGGAAATTTCAACTGTAGAAAACGATGTTAGCATTATTTCAAATGGAATTTTTAAAGGAAAATCGTTTGTAGAATTAATAAATTTATATCCAGAAGAAATTTTGGGAACTAAAGTGTATAAAAATTTTGGAAAACAATTTCCATTGCTTTTTAAATACCTTGATGCACGAGAAGATTTATCAATTCAGTTGCATCCTAATGATGATTTGGCTAAAAAGCGTCACAATTCATTTGGAAAAACCGAAATGTGGTATGTAATGCAAGCCGATGAGAATGCTAGATTGATTGTTGGTTTTAAAGAAAAATCTAATAAAGAAGAGTACATAAAAAGTATCGAAGATAAAAAATTGCTTTCAATTTTAGATACAAAAAAAGTTAGTAAAGGAGATGTTTTTTTCTTAGAAACTGGAACAATTCACGCCATTGGTGCAGGAATTGTAATTGCAGAAATTCAACAAACATCTGACATTACTTATAGAATATATGACTTTGATAGAGTAGATGCCAACGGAAATAAAAGAGAATTGCATAATGATTTGGCACTTGAAGCAATAAACTATAACGTTGTTAATGCTGAAAAGAAATATAAAAAAATAGACAATTTTGTTAATGAAGTTGTTGATTGCGAATATTTTACAACAAATTATATTCCTTTGACAGATGTTTTAAAATTCGAATTAAATAAAGAATCTTTTAAAGTTTTAATGTGTGTTGAAGGAAATTTTGAATTAAAATTAAATGAAACAATTTATAAATATAATGTCGGTGATACAATATTGATTCCAGCTTTTATAGATACATTTGAATTATCTGGAAAAGCATCATTATTAGAAATTTACATTTCATAGTCGTTAATCTAAAGATTATATGTAATTTTGCATCGAATTTTAAAAATAGAATAAAATGCCAAGTGTTAAAAATTTAAAGAAAGACATCAATTTTGTATTAGGTGATATTATTGAAGCAGTTTACATTTATGAAATGTCTACCACAGGAAAACCTTCAGAAAAAACTAATGCGGTAATTGATGAAGCAATTGCAACTTTTGACAATTTAATTGTTAAAGTAAATGCTAAAAAAGTAGAAGATAAAAAAGCACATTTCAAGCAAATTAATGTAGAACTAGAACAAGCTGCAAATCAATTGGTTGAAAAAATAAATACTTTGTAGTTAAAAATAATTCGATAAAAAGTAGTAAAATATTTTGCATAATTAATTTCAACTATTATATTTGCAATCGAATTGAAGACGCCAGCGTAGCTCAGTTGGCTAGAGCAGCTGATTTGTAATCAGCAGGTCGTGGGTTCGAGTCCCTCCGCCGGCTCAATTTTAAACCATTTTATTGAAAAATAAAATGGTTTTTTTGTTAAAAAAAATCCATTTCAATATAATTTTGAAATGGATTTTGAAATTTATAAAAAATAAAATTTACTTTCTATTTATAACTCGTTCTACTGCTTCAACAATTGCTTGATTGTTTAATTTATATTTTTCCATCAATTGTTCTGGAGTTCCGCTTTCGCCAAATGAATCTTGAACTGCTACAAACTCTTGTGGTGTTGGATTATTTAAAGCTAAAGTTCTTGCAACGCTTTCTCCTAAACCACCTAGAATATTATGTTCTTCGGCAGTTACCACGCAACCAGTTTTTGCAATAGATTTTAAAATTGCTTCTTCATCTAATGGTTTTATGGTATGAATATTTATTACTTCAGCAGAAATTCCTTTTGCTTCTAAAGCTTCTGCTGCAAGTAATGCTTCCCAAACTAAATGTCCTGTTGCAATAATTGTTACATCTTTTCCTTCGTTTAACAGAATTGCTTTTCCTATTACAAATTCTTCATCTGCTGGCATAAAATTAGGCACAACTGGACGACCAAAGCGTAAATAAACTGGACCATGATGATTTGCAATTGCAAGCGTTGCAGCTTTTGTTTGATTGTAATCGCAGGTATTAATTACTGTCATTCCTGGTAACATTTTCATAAGTCCAATATCTTCTAGAATTTGATGAGTTGCACCATCTTCACCAAGTGTCAATCCTGCGTGAGATGCACAAATTTTCACATTTTTATCAGAATAAGCAACAGATTGACGAATTTGATCATAAACTCTTCCAGTAGAAAAGTTGGCGAATGTTCCTGTAAACGGAATTTTTCCTCCAATTGTTAATCCTGCAGCAATTCCAATCATGTTAGCTTCAGCAATTCCTATTTGAAAGAAACGTTCTGGATGATTTTTCTTGAAATCGTCAAATTTTAATGAACCTATTAAATCGGCACAAAGTGCAACAACATTTTCATTTTTTTGTCCCAATTCGGTCATTCCTGCACCAAATCCTGAACGTGTATCTTTACTTCCTGTGTTTGTATATTTTTTCATTGAGTTGTGTTATTATGTAAAAAATTGGTTATTGGACCATATTTAATTGAAGTTTCCGCTCCAGAAAATGATAGCGTGTAATTTATTTTTTTTATATTAATTATTTTACTTTCAAAAATTTTTTTTCCATCGAATAAACATATTATTTTTTCTAAATTTTGATTTTTGATTGCATCAATATTATATTTTTTTATTATAAAATTTTTAATGTTTTTATCTTCAAAATTCTCAATATTATTATTGTTTGAAAAAATATAATAGTGTTCATTTACAATTTTCTTCTTTTTTTTATTTTTAAATTGTGTTATATGTACAATGCTAACATTACTAATTGAATCGTATTCATATTCAAAATCTTCAACATATTTTTTAGTATTATATTTATGAAACGCTACATTATTATAAAGTTTATTGATTTTTATTTTGCCTAAATCTTTTACATTATTGTAATTAAAATCAATTTTAAATTTTACAAGAATAGAGTTTTTAAAATCATTTAATCCTGAATAAATAGAATCATTAATTTTATAAACACTCATATTATATGTGGAATCTCTACTGTTGTTAAAATAAAAAACTTTTGAATAGAATTTTTTATCGTATTTATTTACAATTTGCTCAGTACAAGTATCAAAAAAATAATTAAACTGTTTTTCTTTTTGAGAATAACAAAATGAATTGACTAAAAAAATAATAATGATAAATATCCTTTTCATAAATTAATAATCTCCTAAAGTTTCTAAATTCTGAGCCAAAGCAGTTTCAAGTTGCGCATCATTAGGCGCTTTTCCGTGCCAAGCGTGACTGTACATCATGTAATCTACACCATTTCCCATTTCGGTATGTAATAAAATACAAACTGGTTTTCCTTTTCCAGTTCTTGATTTTGCTTCGTTCAATCCAATAATTATGGCTTCAATATTGTTTCCTTCTTTTATTTCAAGAACATCCCAATCAAAAGCTTCAAACTTTGCTCTAATACTTCCCATTGGTAAAACTTCATCAGTTGATCCATCAATTTGCTTTCCATTTAAATCGATAGTTGCAATCAAATTATCAACTTTTTTTGCTGATGCATACATTATTGCTTCCCAATTTTGACCTTCTTGCAACTCGCCATCACCATGAAGAGAATAAATTAAATGATTACAATTATTAAGTTTTTTAGCTTGCGCAGCACCAATTGCTACAGACATTCCTTGTCCTAAAGAACCAGATGCAATTCTAACTCCAGGTAAACCTTCGTGAGTTGTTGGATGACCTTGCAAACGCGAATTAAGTTTTCTAAAAGTTGCTAATTCTGAAACTGGAAAATAGCCGCTTCTGGCTAAAACGCTGTAAAAAACAGGAGAAATATGACCGTTAGAAAGAAAAAATAAATCTTCTCCAATTCCGTTCATGTCAAATCCTACTTTTCTGTCCATAATTTCTTGATACAATGCTACCAAAAACTCTGTACAACCAAGTGAACCACCAGGATGACCAGAATTTACGGCATGCACCATTCTAAGAATGTCTCTTCGTACTTGTGTTGAAAAATCGTTTAGTTGTTGTGTGTTAGACATTTTGTGTAGTTAAAAATTTAAAACTCAAAAGTAAATGTTATTTTTAGGTGCGGCAAATGAATTTGTTATAAGTTGTAAAATGTTTTAAACAAAAAAAAGTCCCACCGAAGCAGGACTAAAGATTTCTCTATTCCGCAGAGGCGGATTATTGTGATAAGATTAAAGATTATAAATTTTAATAAAAAAAAAGTCCCACCGAAGCAGGACTAAAGAAATAAATCTACGGCATATAGCCTTATTGTGATAAGATTAAAGATTAGAAATTTTAATCATTACAAATGTATATAAAAAAACTTTACATTAGCAATAAAAAAAATATTTTACCAAAATGCGGAAAACCGTAAAATAGTTATTTTAAAACTATTTACCTTTCGAAATTATTATAAATACAGATTATTATGGCAAAGATTTTAGGATTGGATTTGGGAACTAACTCAATTGGTTGGGCATTAATTGATGATAAATTTAATAAAATTATTGGAATTGGAAGTAGAATTTTTCCAATGGGAGTTGAGAATTTGGGTGATGGAGATAATGAAATGTCTAAAAATGCAAGTAGAACTGGAGCAAGAGGTGTTCGTCGTCAATTTTTTAGAAGAAGATTAAGAAAGAAAATTTTACTTCAGGAACTTTCTAATAATAATATGTGTCCAATTGATGAAAAAGATTTCGAAGATTGGAAAAAAACAAAATTATTTCCAACGGACAAATTAGCAAATTGGTTTGCATTAAATCCTTATGAATTGCGTCAAAAAGTATTGAATGAAAAACTTTCATTAGAAGAAATTGGTAGAATTTTTTATCACTTAATTCAAAGAAGAGGTTTTTTGAGCAATAGTAGAAAAAGCGGAAGCGATGATGGTGCTATTTTTAAAGGAAATGCCAAAGAAGGAAAAATTGGTATCGATGATACATTAGAAAGTATTGAAGGCAAAACCTTAGGTTCTTATCTTTATGAAATTTATCCAAAAGAAAATCAGCCCTTTCAAGATGGTTTAGAAAGAATTAGAAACAGATATACCACTCGTAAAATGTATGTGGATGAATTTGAATTAATTTGGGAGAAACAAGCACAATATCATTCAGTTTTAAATTATGATTTAAAAACAATTTTTGGAGGAAGAAAGCAAGATAGTTATAAAGAAGATGGAATATTATTTCATCAACGACCTTTGCGTTCTCAAAAGCATTTGGTTGGTAATTGTTCATTTGAAACTACAAAAACTAAATGCCCAACAAGCGCAATTCCTGTTGAAATGTTTAGAATTTATCAATGGGTAAATACGGTTGAATATAATGGGATTAAAATTTCAAAAGAGGAAAAGGACCAAATAATTGAACAATTACTTTCGTTTGATAAAATAGAATTTAAAAAACTCAGAAAAGCAATTGGTAAAGAAAGTGCCGAATTCAAATTCAATTACAAAGACGATGATAAAATAGTTGGAACACATACTATTTCTAATTTGTCTAACAAAAAATTTTTTGGCAAAAAATGGTTTGAATTTTCAGAGAAAGAGCAAGAAGATATTTGGCACGTTTTATACTTTTTTGATAGTAAATCTAACTTAAAAGAATATGCTATCAATAATTGGAAATTTACAGAAGAGCAAGCTATTGCAATTTCAAAATTTAATGTTAAAGATGGATATGCCAGTTTGAGTAGAAAAGCAATTGGAAATATTTTACCATTTCTGCAACAAGGTTATACTTATGATGTTGCAGTTGTTATGGGAGGAATTAAAAACACTTTTGGCGAAAAATGGCAAAATGACACGTTAGAAAACAATCAAAAACAATCCGATTTAATTGATAATGTTGAAGGAATAATTAGGTCTAAAATCTCAGGTGGATTCATCGATACTATTAAAGATTTACTTAGGAAAGATTTTCGATATGATGACAAACAATTAAAAAAATTGTACCACCATTCGGCATCAATTGACTCAAAAATAGTATTAGAAAAATTACCAGTAGGCAAAGATGCTGATAAAGAAATTCAAGCTATTAGAAACCCAATTGTAATTACAGCTTTATTTGAATTACGTAAATTAGTAAATGAATTAATAGAAGAACACGGACAACTTGATGAAATAAAAGTGGAGATGGCTCGTGATTTAAAAATTTCGAAAACACAACGAAATAAAATACGTAGGGATCAGAAACGATTAGAACGAGAAAATGACAGAATAAAAAGTGAAGTAGAAAAATATACTAGAGTTACGCACGATAATATTTTAAAATTCAAACTTTGGGAAGAATGTAAACAAACTTGTCCTTATACTGGCGTTGCAATTTCTGTTGCAAAATTATTTACTGGCGAAATACAAATAGAACACATTCATCCTTGGAGTCGTTCGTTAAATGATAGTTTCAATAATAAAACACTATGTTGGGCAAAAGAAAATGGTTTAAAAGGTAACAAAACGCCTTATGAATATTATGGAAATGATGAATTAAATTGGTCAGCAATTAAAGAACGAGCTTTAAAATTGTTTTCCGACACCAAAGAATATCCAAACGCTTATCAAAAATTCAAACGATTTGTGCAACAAAAGTTTGATGATGATTTTACTTCTAGACAATTAAATGATACACGATTTATTAGTAAAGAAGCGTCAACATATTTATCAAAAATTTGCAAAAAAGTAAATGTTTCTCCAGGACAAATGACTGCCAATATGCGTCAAAAATGGGGTTTGAATACTGTTTTGAATGACGAAAATGCCAAAACACGTGAAGACCATCGTCATCACGCAATTGATGCTTTGGTTATGGCTTGTGGTAAAACAAGTTATTTACAAGAATTATCAAAATGGAATCGATATAATAGAAACTACGATTTAAAAGATTTTCCAATGCCTTGGGAAACATTTCGACTTGATGCTGAAAAAGCAGTTGACAAAATATTGATTTCACATAAACGTATTTCAAATGATATTACTATTCGATATACCAAAGTTGAGAAAAATGGAAAAACACATATCAATAAAGGAGTTGCTGCTCGAGGTCAATTGCATAAGGAATTTGTTTATGGTAAAAGAACTGCTCCTTTTAGTGATGAAGCATACCATATTAGAAAATCAATAGATAGTTTAACAACTGAGAAACAATTAGAAAAAGTGGTTGACCAAACCATTAGAAAATTAATTCTTAAAAGGATTCAAGAACTTGGTGGATTTATAAAAGGAACTATTCCTGCGAACACTTTTTTCATTTTTGATGAGAATGGAGTAAAGCAACCTCAAATTTTCTTACCTAATAAAAATGGTAATCCAGTTCCTATCTTAAAAGTAAGAATGAAAGAAAATTTTAGCGGAGCAGAAAAACTAAAAGACAATGTAAATCAATGGGTAAATCCTAGAAATAATCATCATGTACTTATTTATAAAGATGAAAAAGGAAATTTAAAAGAGAAAACAGTTACTTTTTGGACAGTAGTAGAACGAAAACGAACAGGAGAAAACATTTTTAAGTTACCGATTGATGGTTTAGAAATAATAACGATATTACAAAGAAATGATATGTTTTTATTAGGATTAAATGAAGATGAAATCAATTGGAATAATCTTGATTTTGAAATTTTAAAAGAGCATTTATTTAAGGTTCAAACAATTTCAGAAATGTTTTATGAATTTAGATTAAATTCTGATGCAACTCAAAATAAAGATACAAATTCAAGTGCTTTTAGGAGAATAAGTAGTTTTAAAGGTTGGGAAACATTTAATCCAATAAAAGTAAAAATTTCAGTTTCTGGGAAAATTAAAAAAATATAATTTTGAAAAATGAATCAGTTAAATTTATCAAAAGAACAAATTGCAAAAATTCAAGCTAAATTAGATAGAGCTGGAAAAAGTGGATTTAGTAAAAAGACAAAAGAGGAACTTTTAAATGAGATAAAAAAAAGACTTGGTTTGTCTTAATATAAAAAAAACGCGTTCATTGACATACAATTTTCATAGTCTTAAACAGCCAAACCACAACTGGAAGTTATGGCATCTGCCTCGCAAAAGATGCAAGAACTTTCAGTTGTGGTTTGATTAAAGATTAGAAAACACGATATTATGTAGATAATACAAGCGATATTAATAAGGGTTGTGGTTTGATTAAAGATTAGAAAACACGATATTAGAAACATGGGATGAACAAGCTAGATTGTTGTTGTGGTTTGATTAAAGATTAGAAAACACGATATTTCGTCAAAACTCAAATGTTTCTTTAGACGTGTTGTGGTTTGATTAAAGATTAGAAAACACGATATTCTAGTAAATTGGCAGGTTGAAAGCGGTCGCGTTGTGGTTTGATTAAAGATTAGAAAACACGATATTATGTTCAAGGGTATTCAGGAATACGTAATCGTTGTGGTTTGATTAAAGATTAGAAAACACGATATTTAATTTTTTTTAGCAACTCGACAACACCAGGTTGTGGTTTGATTAAAGATTAGAAAACACGATATTCAGGTGGAGACAAACACAAAATCATAAACCGTTGTGGTTTGATTAAAGATTAGAAAACACGATATTAACTAGCTGCTGCGAGAAAACAAGCTTCGTGTTGTGGTTTGATTAAAGATTAGAAAACACGATATTTAATAGAATTTAATCCTGCTAAATTGTATTGTTGTGGTTTGATTAAAGATTAGAAAACACGATATTTTTTAAAAGCAAACATACAAGGAATAATTGGTTGTGGTTTGATTAAAGATTAGAAAACACGATATTAAGTTTAGCTCTACTAGTAGAAATTGGTAGTTGTGGTTTGATTAAAGATTAGAAAACACGATATTTAAATCTAATTTCTCCAATGACATCAAACAGTTGTGGTTTGATTAAAGATTAGAAAACACGATATTAAGGCACAGAATTAACCGATACTGTTGCAAGTTGTGGTTTGATTAAAGATTAGAAAACACGATATTTGAATTATTTTCAATGTGAATTCTTTTAGGTTGTGGTTTGATTAAAGATTAGAAAACACGATATTACGCAAATGAAGTTCAAAAATATCAAATACGTTGTGGTTTGATTAAAGATTAGAAAACACGATATTTCTTGATCCTCCATACCATCACAGCACAAGGTTGTGGTTTGATTAAAGATTAGAAAACACGATATTATAATTTATTTTTTTAAAAAAAGCCGTGCCGTTGTGGTTTGATTAAAGATTAGAAAACACGATATTCCAAAATAACAAATTCAATACTAAAACAGGGTTGTGGTTTGATTAAAGATTAGAAAACACGATATTTCAAGCAATATTAAGTGTTGTAGGTGTAGTGTTGTGGTTTGATTAAAGATTAGAAAACACGATATTGAACATTGGTTCCTATACATTCAATGGTTGGTTGTGGTTTGATTAAAGATTAGAAAACACGATATTTGGTCATTATATGCTTGCAAACAATGGAAGGTTGTGGTTTGATTAAAGATTAGAAAACACGATATTAGTTGGCTTGTTACCTCCTAATAATCAAGAGAATAAAGTGAAATATCGTAATAAAAAATGCTCCTTTTTTGGTTTGATAAGCCATTATTGGAGCATTTTTTTATTTCAAAAGTTGTGGTTTACAAACACCAAGTATTTATTTTTTATTGGAGTGTTTGTAAATCGAAAAATAAACACATTTGTTTTAACAGTCATAAGTTCGGATTTTTCGATTTCAAAAGTTGTGGTTTACAAACACCAAGTATTTATTTTTTATTGGAGTGTTTGTGAATCGAAAAATAAACACATTTGTTTTAACAGTCATAATTTCGGATTTTTCGATTTGATAAGCCATTATTGGAGCATTTTTTTAGTTGTAATTATTTTCATAGTTATTTTAAAATTAATTTTGTTATTTGCAATGCGTAGGGACAGGTCGCGACCTGTCAGTACATATGCGAATAAATATCAAAGAATAAATATCAAAGAATAAATATCAAAATGAAAAATAGAAAAGGAAATAGGTTAAAAGGATATGATTATTCAAAAGATAATTTATATTTTATTACATCATGTGTAAAAAATATGGAATGTTGTTTTGGAGATGTGGTTCTCGTAGGGACAGGTCGCG
>NZ_JAYUPK010000113.1:0-43508 GCF_043760115.1 Flavobacterium sp. | reverse complement strand
GATCGGCAGAATAAACGCCATCAACTCTTGTACCTTTTAAAATTACATCTGCGTGAACTTCTACACCACGTAAAACTGCTGCTGTATCTGTTGTAAATATGGATTTCCTGTTCCTGCGCCAAAAATTACAATTCTTCCTTTTTCAAGATGACGAACTGCTCTTCTTTTAATATAAGGTTCGGCAATTGCTTCAATTTTTAAGGCAGTTTGCAATCTTGTTAGCATTCCTTTGTCTTCAAGTGCGCCTTGCAAAGCCATTCCGTTTATAACTGTGGCAAGCATTCCCATATAATCGCCTTGAACTCTGTCCATTCCATTACTTGCGCCAGCAACTCCTCTAAAAATGTTTCCTCCACCAATAACTATTGCAATTTGTACACCTTTATCATGAATTTGCTTAATTTCATCAGCATATTCTGAAAGTGTTTTTGGGTCAATTCCATATTGTCTTTCGCCCATCAATGCTTCGCCACTTAATTTTAGAAGAATTCTTTTGTATTTCATTACTCTTTTTTATTTTTTATTTGTGTAATGCTGTCGCTTACGCTCAAGTCATTTATTCTGAATTTAGTTCAGAATCTTTTTAATCAAGATTCCGTTTTATTTTTTATTTGTGTATTGCTGTCGCTTACGCTCAAGTCATTTATTCTGAATTTAGTTCAGAATCTTTTTTTAATCAAGATTCAATTTTGTTGTGCAAATATAGTTATTAAATATTTTTGTGAAATAGTGTAGTAAAAAATTATGTTTCTAATGTTTCAAATGATTTTTTTGCTGCTTGATATCCAATGTCAAATATTTTATCCATTTTAGTTTTACTGGTTTCAAATGTGCTGTATTTAGATAATTCTTCTGGTTCTATAATCCAATCGCAAGAATTAAATTTAGAACTATTTGAATTTGCAGACAATAAATCGAAAGCACGAGTTGTAACAGATTTTATAGATTGCAAATCTGATGCTTCAATTTTTTGAATAGGACTTACATAAATACCAATAATTTTGTCGCATCTGCCTTGTAAAATATCTGTTGGAAAATGATTTAAAATGCCGCCATCGCTATATAAATTTCCTTCAATTTCATAAGGAGAAATAATTCCAGGAAATGCCGACGAAGCCAAAATAGCATCTACAATTTTAGTTTCTTCGGTAAAAACTTTTAATTTTCCTTTTACCATATCGGTTGCAGTTATGTAAACAGGAATTTTTAAATCGCCAATTAAATTATCTTTAAAAACATCTTTAAAATAACTTTTAAACGATTCTGAATCAATAAAACCAGCTTTTTTGAAAGTAAAATGTTTCCAATGAAAAAAATATATAGATTTAAAAAAACTCAAAATTTCTTCGGGCGATTTTCCAATTGAATATAAACCAGCAACAATTGCTCCTGCGCTTGAACCTGCAATATGTGATGGAAAAATATTTTTTTCTTCAAAAAATTTTAGCGCGCCAGCATGAGCCAAACCTTTAGATCCACCACCAGACAATACATAACCATTAGATGTTGTGCTAAAATCCATAAATTTAATTTGAGTTTAAAAATAGCAAATTTAATTTAACTTAATTTCAATTTTTCAATAAAGAATTAGCAGTATTTTTGTTTAATAAATTTAAATTTAATGAAATCGATTTTAGAAAATAGTCTTTCAAATAGTTTTTCTTATCAAGAATACAGATATCTTGTAACCAATTTATTCAAAAACGGAAAAGTTACTGGCAACGAACAATCGGAAAGTTTGGTACATTATACTGAATTGAACGAAGCAAGAATGCACAGATTGGATAAAACTATGAAAGTTACAGATGATGTAAAATCTTTTTTAGAAAATTTAAAAGCTGATTATATTTGGCTAGTTATCAGCGAAGGTTGGTGTGGCGATGCTGCTCAAATCTTGCCAATTACAAACAAAATGGCTTTAACTTCTAATAAAATTGATTTTAGAATTGTACTTCGAGATGATAATGAGGCGTTGATGAATAATTTTTTAACTAATGGAAGTAAGTCAATTCCGATTTTAATTTTATTAGAAAAAGACACTTTAAAAGTAATTAATCATTTTGGACCACGACCAAAGCCAGCAATAGATTTGGTAAAAAACTACAAGGAAAAATTTGGAATAATAGACGAAACTATAAAAACAGATTTACAAAAATGGTATTTGCAAGATAAAGGTGTTTCAACTCAGCAAGAAATTATTGGTTTAATAAAGTAATTTAAATTTTTACTTTTCTAACTTTTTTAATGATTCTTGGAGAACGACTTCCGTGAAAAGCTCTTAAAACTTCAATTCTTTTAGAAGTTATTCTGTAAATTATTAAGTAAGAACCTAAAATTATGTTTCTGTAAATTTTAGTTTTGGTTTCTAGATGTCGACATTCTGGGTGAAGAAGGTATTGAGTTTCTAAATTTTTAACTCTAATTTTTAAGTCTTCTAGAAAAACTAATGCTGCTTTTACTCCAAATGTCACTTCACCATATTCATATATGTCTTGTAAATCATTGAAAAGAAATTGTGAACGAACTACTTCTTTCTTTCCATCAACCATTTGTCAAATTTTGCATTAAATTCCTTTTCTGTCATAAACTCTCCATTTTCGGCTTCTTTAATTAAAGCAGAAAATTGATCTTGAGTCATTGGTTTGCCTGGAGTAGCAAGATTTTTAGATTTTTCTTTAGCAGTTTTCATAATCTACAATTTAATCATTATAATGTAAAGATAAGAAAAAATATAATTCAATTTTAAAAAGTTCGCAATGCAATTCCTAAACTCACACTTCCAACAGATTTAAATTGACCAACTTTCATTTGATAATCGGCAACTTCAATAAAAATAATTAAATCTTCATCTGTTTCAACTCCTAAACTTATTTTTTTATAAGTTCCAGATAAATTTCCTCTTCCCAATGCGAATGCTTTTCCATACCCAAATTGCATTGTAACTCTTGAGCCATAACCTAATGATGGACTAAATCTAAAGTTGGCATAAACTGGAACTGCAACCAATTTTTCAGTTGCTTTCCAATCAATTCCTGTGTGTAAACTTAATCCTACCCAACGACTTTGTTGAATTCCGTAACCAATTTTGGCATTAATTCCGTCTGGCACAAACCAATTTCTATTGGTATTTTTAATTCCATTTATATATTCTTTATTTGCATCGGGATTTCCAACTATAGGAATTGTAACATCAAATTGGGTAAAAAAATGACTGATTTTTGGTTTTAATTCTTCTTCAAATTCTTGAGAAAAAGCCAATGAATTTATTAAAAATAAGAAAAAAATTAGTAAAAGTTTCTTCATACAACACCATTGATTTTATTTTCAAATTCTTCTGGAGAACATCCATTTTCAACCCAATATTCTCCAATTTTTGTACGTCTCAATTTAGATAAATAGCCACCAGATTGAAGTGCTTTTCCAAAGTCAAAAGCTAATGATCTAATGTAAGTTCCTTTACTGCAAGTTACTCTAAAATCTATTTCTGGAAGTTCAATTCTAGTAATTTCAAATTCGTAAATAATAGTTTTTCTAAAAGCAATTTCAACTTCTTCGCCTGCACGTGCGTGTTCATACAATCGCTTTCCATCTTTTTTTATTGCAGAAAAAATGGGTGGTTTTTGATCTATTTCACCGATAAATTGTCTTGTAGTTTCTAAAATTAATGCTTCATTTATATGTGAAGTTGGAAAGGTAAAATCAATTTCGGTTTCTAAATCGTAACTAGGCGTAGTAGCACCAACAGTTATTGTTCCAGTATATTCTTTAGATTGCGCTTGAATTTCGGTAATAGATTTTGTGAATTTTCCTGTACAAATAATTAATAATCCTGTTGCCAATGGATCTAAAGTTCCTGCGTGACCAATTTTAAATTTTTTGGGTAAATCAAACTTTCGTTTTAAAATATATTTCAATTTGTTAACTGCCTGAAACGAACTCCAAGTTAATGGCTTGTCTATCAATAGTATTTGACCGTTTAAAAAATCTTCGGCTGTCATTAAATTACGTCTAGTTTTTGAATAAAAAAATGAATAATAAGCAAAGCAATTCCAACTACAATTCTATAATATCCAAAAATTTTAAATCCGTTTTTACTTAGAAATCCAATAAAACTTTTAATTGCAATAAGTGCTACTATAAATCCAACAATATTACCAATAATTAAAAAATTTATTTGATCTTGATTTAAAACAAATCCATCTTTATAATAATCATAACATTTTTTTATTGTTGCGCCAAGCATTGTTGGAACTGCTAAAAAGAATGAAAATTCGGCTGCGGTTGTTCTAGATAATTTTTGTGACATTCCGCCAACTATACTTGCGCCACTTCTTGAAACTCCAGGAATCATTGCTAGACATTGAAACATTCCTATTTTAAAAGCTGTTAAATAAGATACTTCTTGACTTTCTGTAACTTCTGTATCTTTAGTAAACCAATCGTCCACTTTTAGTAAAATAATTCCGCCAATAAGTAAAGAAATGGCAACAGTTACTGGATTTTCTAATAAAGCATCAATTTTCTTTCCTAAAAGTAATCCAAAAACAACTGCTGGAATAAAAGCAACTACTAATTTAAAATAAAAATCTAAACTTTGAAAAAAACGTTTAAAGTATAAAACTAAAACCGATAATATAGTTCCAAGTTGAATAACAATTGTAAAAAGTTTGGTAAAATCGTCTTGAGCAATTCCAAAAAAAGAACTTGCAATAATCATATGACCAGTTGAAGAAATTGGTAAAAATTCTGTAATTCCTTCAATAATTGCAAGAATAATGGCTTGTAAATAATCCATTTATTATTTAGATTTTTTAAATATAGAATAAATTGTAATTCCAAATCCTATTAAAACTAGGGTTGGAGCTAATCTTATTCTTCTAAAACTAAACAATTCGGCTTCATTAAAAACTTTTGGATCTTCGCTTCCGCCACCACTCATTAATATAAATCCAACTGCAATTACTACAATTCCGATAAGTAAAGATTTATAATTTACTTTGTCAAAAAGAAACTCAGGTTTTTGTTCGTTATTTTTCATAATGTCATTGTGAGGAACGAAGCAATCTTGTCCTCTATATTTTTATTGTCTAATATAAATCGTCTGTTCTTAAATTTAAGAATCGCTGTGTGGCAAAGTGTGTACTTATCCAAGTAATTAAAATTCCCATTACCAAAACGCCAACTAAAACAGCAATTGTTAAATTTAAATCTTTAAAAATATCTATTGTTGGATAATTAAAATTAATGTAAAATAAAACTCCAACAATAGCAAAAATCGCTAAAACTGAACCAATAATTCCAAGAATTACGCTTCTTCTAACAAATGGTTTTCTAATAAATTCTTTGGTTGCTCCAACTAATTGCATAGTTTTTATAATAAATCTGTTGGCATAAATAGAAAGACGTAACGAACTGTTAATTAACAAAACAGAGATTATTGCAAAAACGCCACTAATAACTAAAACCCATAAAGTTATTTTTTTTATGTTGTCGTTTACAAGCGTTATCAATTGTTTGTCGTATACAACATCTGCAACCATTGGATTTTTTCTTATTTGAGTTTCCATATTTGCAAATCCTGGATTGGTAACAAATTCTGATTTTAAATGAATATCATAAGAATTATATAACGGATTTGTACCTAGAAATTTCATAAAATCTTCGCCAATTATGTCTTTATGTTGCTTTGCAGCATCATCTTTAGAAATATATTTAAAATCTTTAGCAAATTTTCCAACTTTCATTTCTGCATCGAATGCTTTAAAAACTGTATCTGTAGCTTCGTTTTTAAAGAAAACGGTCATAACAATATCTTCTTTAAAATTATCTGATAATCTTTTAGAATTTATAATAAATAGTCCAAGCATTCCTAGTAAAAACAATACTAAAAATACACTTAGAACTACTGAAAAATAAGATGAAATTAACCTACGTTTTTGAAATTTGTCAAACGATGAAGCCATAAATAATAAATTAAGTGGTAAAAATAATAAACAATTTGTTTATACCTAGTTTATAACGTTTAAAGTTTTAGATTTAGTACAAATTAAATATTTTTATTTGCTGTAATTTTTATTAAATAAACCTCCAACTTCATTTATACAATCATTTACACTTTGAAAAGTAAAGTTTAAAGCATCTTTAATTTTTTTATTAGAAATTTCCTCTTCGTTTACTAATGATTGTGCAGCATATTTAGATATTTTTCTTTTGGTTTTAAAAATTTTAGTTGAAATCCAATCCAATCTCCAAGCAAGATTTAATAACCAAGATGTAGCTTCAATAGTTGGTTTTTTGGCATTAATTTTTTCTGCAATTGAATAAATAATATCTTTGTAAGTTATATTTTCTGATATTAAAATATAGCGTTCGCCAGTATGTTTACTATTCATTAATTGGTACATTATTTTAACAACATCTGTTGCTGCCACATACCCAGATTTTCCATTAGTGTAAAAAGGAAACCCTTTTTTAATTGACGAAAAAAAAGCGCCACTACCATCATTCCAAAAACCTGCACCAAAAATTATACCTGGATTAACAATTACAACATTTAATCCTTCTTGTTGCGCTCGCCATACTTCCATTTCTGCGCCATATTTTGATATAGCATAATCACTATGAAATTTCTCTGGATTCCATTCTGTTTCTTCTGTTTTTATATTTTCATTTGATAGTAAATCTCCAAGTGCGGCAATACTTGAAACAAAGCAAAGTTTTTTTATATTTTTGGCTAAACAAAAATTTACAATGTTAGCAGTTCCTTCTATATTGGTTTTTCTAAGTTTGTTTTCGTCACTTGGATCAAAAGATATTAAAGCAGCGCAATGATAAACATAATCCACATTTTGAAACGCAATTTCTAATGATGGAACGTCTAAAATGTCTGATTCAATCCAATTAATTTTATCAAATAAAAATTCTTTTTCTAGTATTTTAAAAAGAGCTTTAGTTTTTTCGATATTTTTTATATTTTTAAAAATAGCTTTAACATTTTTTTCGTTTTCCAACAGATGAAGTAATAAATAAGATCCTACTAAACCTGTTCCTCCAGTGACTAATACCATTTTATTAAAATAAATAATTTATAAATAAATTTAAAGTTACTATTTTTTTCAAAATAATTGTAAAAAAAAACCATCCGTTTTACGAATGGTTTTAATATATGTATTGAATGGTTTATTTAGTATCTTCCTCTGTTTCCACCACCATTACTGTCTCTGTTTCCGCCACCGCCGTAACCACCGCTACCGCCACCACGAGAATTTCCACCACCATTGTATCCACCACCACCACTTGGACGGTTGTTAGAGAATGATCTTCTTTCTCCTTCTGGTTTTGGCTCTGATTTATTTACTACAATAGTTCTACCGTCAACAGTAGCACCATTTAATTCCGTAATTGCTTTTTCTGCCTCTTCGTCATTTTCCATTTCTATAAAACCGAAACCTTTACTTCTTCCAGTAAATTTATCAGTAATTATTTTAACAGAAGCAACTGTACCGTATACTTCAAAAGACTCTCTTAAATCTGCTTCGTCTATGCTAAACGGAAGGCTTCCAACAAAAATATTCATAATATTATTTTAAAATTTGATTACAAAGGTAAAGTAAATAAACTGATTCTCAATTTAAATTGTGAATATTTAACGTATCAATATGTTAAAACACAATTATATATAATTAAGGTGCAGGAAAAATAGGCACTTTGTAAAACTCACCATATTGAAAATTAACAAGTTCATTAGCTTCAGAATTTCCATTATTGATAATTGCATTAAACTTGAAAACACCAGAAATTGTTGCACCATCATTTTCGGTAATAGTTATTTCACCATTACTACCTTCTACATTTAAAACTCTAAATTTTGCAGTATTATTTCCGCCAGTAATTGTAATAATATCGCCAGAAAGATAATTTATTCCTGGAGAAGAAATTTTAACTTCGGTTATAGTTCCACTAGCATTAACTGTAGTTTTTACTGTTAAACCAGAACCAGAACCACCAGTTGTTGCAATACCAGTTCCAGTAACATAAGTAGAACCACCAGAAATTAATGGAGTAGCAATTTTAGCAACTGGTCCAGAAACAACAACAGTTGCATATTCTAGAATTACATCATTAAAACTGGAAGAATAAGTTGCTAAATTATTAGTATTGGTAGTTCCTAAAAAATAAGTTCCAACTGTTGAATTAGAAACATCTAAACTCAACTCTTCATCTTGAGCAAGTGCTTGTAACGTAATTTTACCATTAGCCGATTTGAATGCTTTAACATCAATTCCTCTAAAAAGTACTCCGTCTCTATAAGCTTGAAAACCTGGATTATTAAATTGCACATCTTCCTGACATGAAGAAAGCAGTATTAACACTATAATTAATGAAGCTATTTTTTTCATAAAGCATTTTTTATATAAAAACAAAAATAGTTTTTTTTATGAATTGTCAACGAAATTTAACTTAAAAAAACAAAAAAATCTATTTTTATTATTCTATTAGTTTGAATGAAAAAGTTTTATATCTTTGCACCCTTAATTAATCGAGGTCGAGAACCTCAAAATTTAATCAAAAGATTATGTCAGTAAAAATTAGATTACAAAGACACGGTAAAAAACAAAGACCTTTTTACTGGATCGTAGCAGCAGATGCTCGCTCAAAAAGAGATGGTAGATACCTTGAAAAATTAGGTACTTATAATCCAAACACAAACCCAGCAACAGTTGATTTAGATATTGACAAAGCGGTTCAATGGTTACACAATGGTGCACAACCAACAGATACTGCTAAAGCAATTTTATCTTACAAAGGTGCTTTATTGAAACATCATCTTGATGGTGGAATTCGTAAAGGTGCTTTAACTCAAGAACAAGCTGATGCAAAATTAGCTGCTTGGTTAGAAGAAAAAGTTGGTAAAGTTGATGCTAAAAAAGATGGTTTATCTAAAGTTCAACAAGAAGCTAAAGCTAAAGCTTTAAAAGCTGAAAAGGTTGCTAATGACAAACGTGCAAATGCTGCTGCTGAAGCTGCAAAAGCCGCAGAAGCTCCAGAAGTTGTTGAAGTAGAAGAAGTTGTAGCTGAAGAATCTCCAGTTGTTGAAGCTGCTGCAGAAGAAGTTGCAATAGAAGAAACTCCAGTTGTAGAAGTTGCTGCAGAAGAGGTTGTAGTTGAAGAAACTCCAGTTGTTGAAGCTGGTGCAGAACAAGTTGCAGATGTAACTGTTGAGGAAACTCCTGCTACAGACGAAGCTAGTGAAGAAAAAGAAGCATAATAAAAAAGCGATAATGCGTAAAGAAGATTGTTTCTATCTAGGCAAAATCGCAAAGAAATTTAGCTTTAAAGGTGAAGTTCTTATCTATTTAGATACGGATGAACCAGAATTATATGAGAATATGGAATCAGTTTTTGTTGAATTTAACAAAAATCTGGTTCCATTTTTTATTGAAAACTCTTCTATTCATAAAAATGATTTCTTAAGAGTACAATTTGAAGACGTAGATAACGAAGAAGAAGCTGACAAACTTTTGGGTGCAGCAGTTTATTTACCACTTTCACTATTGCCAAAACTTGAAGGCAATAAATTTTATTTTCATGAAGTAATAGGATTTGAAATTGAAGACCAACGAATTGGAGTTTTTGGAAAAATTCAATCTATAAATGATTCTACTGCACAACCACTTTTTGAGGTTTTGAATGGTGATGTAGAAATTCTTATTCCGATGATTGATCACTTTTTAGTAAAAATTGATAGAAAGAATAAAATAGTTATTATGAATTTACCAGAAGGTTTGGTAGAAATGTATCTTTAATAAATTCCAATATTTAAAATTCCAAATTCCAAATTCCAACTTTAAAAAAATTCCATAAATAAAATTCCAAATTCCAAAAAAAAAATTTCAAATCCCAAACTTAAAAAATTCCAAAAAAAAATTCCAAATTCCAAATTTTATGAATAAACCATTTGATTTAGAAGAAAGAACTTATTTATTTGCTAGAGATTGCAGATTATACATTCGAAAATTGCCAAAAACAACTTCTAATATTGAAGATGGAAAACAATTAGTAAGATCATCTGGTTCTGTTGGAGCAAATTATATAGAAGCTAATGAAAAACTTGGTGATAAAGATTTGTTATTTCGATTAAAAATTGCAAGAAAAGAAGCGAAGGAATCTAAATATTGGCTTAGGTTACTACAGGAATTAAATTCAGATTTTGATGTAATTTCAAAAGAATTAATTATTGAATGTGAAGAATTAAGAAAAATTCTATCTAAAATTATAACAAAAACAACTAAATAAGAAATAAAAAATTTCAATTTTTATTTAGATCTATTTGAAATTTGGAATTTAAAATATTGGAATTTTATTATGTTTTCATTCAAACAATTTTCTGTAAAACAAGACCAAAGTGCAATGAAAATTGGCACAGATGCTGTATTACTTGGTGCTTGGTGTCCAATTGATAATAATCCTATTTCTGTTTTAGATGTTGGTGCTGGAACTGGAATTTTGTCTTTGATGATAGCGCAAAGAAGTAATGCTGAACAAATTGATGCTATTGAAATTGAAGAAAACGCTTATGAAGAGTGTGTTTTTAACTTTGAAAACGCACCTTGGAGTGATAGATTGTTTTGTTTTCACGCTGGTTTGGATGAATTTGTAGACGATCCAGAAGATGAATATGATTTAATTATTTCTAATCCACCATTTTATTCTGAAGATTTTAAAACAGATAATTCGCAACGCGATTTGGCTAGATTTCAAGACGCATTGCCATTTGAAGATTTGGTTGAAGCTGCTGATTTATTATTGTCAGAAAATGGAATTTTTGCTGTTGTTATTCCTTTTAAAGAAGAAGAGCGTTTTATAGATTTGTGTGCCGAAGTGGAACTTTTTCCTATAAAAGTAACTCGTGTAAAAGGTTCTCATACTTCACCAATTGTTAGAAGTTTATTGGCTTTTAAACGTTTTGAATTACCTGTTTTAGTTGCAGATGAGTTGGTAGTTGAAATTAATAGACACGAATATACTAACGAATATATCAATCTTACAAAAGATTTTTATTTAAAGATGTAGCCCAGCCCAGAAAGAAATGGAAAGCATTTTAGCAAAAAAAGATTAGTTTTTCTTGATGAAAAAAAGCGACCAAAGAAGCTCTTTTTTTATCTAGAAAAAGTTCTTTTTTTGCTAAAATCTTGTAATGTATTGCTGGAAATTGCTTCAGAAAAAAATAACAAACGTTGAACACTTTCTCAATAATGTTTTAGTAACTTTGCATACGTTTTAGTAAACATAAAACTCAGTTATATTATTATTTATACTATATGAAACCAGATTTATTTCAATCTCCAGATTATTATTTGTTAGACGAATTGCTAACAGAAGAACATAAATTAGTGCGCGATTCTGCTCGTGCGTGGGTAAAACGTGAAGTTTCACCAATTATAGAAGACTATGCGCAACGTGCCGAATTTCCTAAACAAATTATAAAAGGTTTGGGCGAAATAGGTGGTTTTGGACCTTATATTCCAGAAGAATATGGTGGTGCAGGATTGGATCAAATTTCGTACGGATTGATTATGCAAGAAATTGAGCGCGGTGATTCTGGTGTTCGTTCCACATCATCAGTACAATCTTCTTTAGTTATGTATCCAATTTGGAAATTTGGAACCGAAGAACAACGCAGAAAATATTTACCAAAATTAGCTACTGGCGAAATGATGGGCTGTTTTGGATTGACTGAACCAGATCACGGTTCTAATCCAAGCGGAATGACTTCAAATTTTAAAGATATGGGCGATCATTATCTTTTAAATGGCGCCAAAATGTGGATTTCGAATGCGCCATTTGCAGATATTGCTGTAGTTTGGGCAAAAGATGAAGCAGGAAGAATTCACGGATTAATTGTAGAACGCGGAATGGAAGGTTTTACAACGCCAGAAACGCACAACAAGTGGTCACTTCGTGCAAGTGCAACTGGAGAACTGGTTTTTAATAATGTGAAAGTTCCAAAAGAAAATTTAATGCCAGGAAAATCTGGACTTGGTGCGCCAATGCAATGTTTAGACTCTGCAAGATATGGAATAGCTTGGGGTGCAATTGGTGCCGCAATGGATTGTTATGATACCGCTTTGCGTTATGCAAAAGAAAGAATTCAATTTGACAAACCTATTGCTGGAACACAATTGCAACAAAAGAAACTGGCAGAAATGATAACTGAAATCACTAAAGCACAATTACTTACGTGGCGTTTAGGTGTTTTGAGAAATGAAGGAAAAGCAACAACGGCTCAAATATCTATGGCAAAACGTAACAATGTTATGATGGCTGTAGAAATTGCTCGTGAAGCACGTCAAATGCTTGGTGGAATGGGAATTACAGGTGAATATTCAATTATGCGACATATGATGAATTTAGAATCGGTGTTGACTTACGAAGGTACGCACGACATTCATTTGTTGATAACTGGCGCAGACATTACTGGAATTCCAGCTTTTAAATAAAAATTAAATTTATTATTCTAAAAGATATAATTTGGAAATAATTTATAAAGAAAATGCTTTTCAATATTGAAAAGCATTTTTTATGATTGACAATCTTAGTCTTTCTCTTTTTTAGATTTTTTATTCTTCTTCTTCTTTTTTTTCATCAACTCATCAATAGATAAATTGTATTTTGTAGTTATAATAAATCGATCTGTTTTTGTAGAATTCCATTTATCTTCATAAACTAATGACAATCCAATTGTACTTCCATATTTTAGATTGTAATTACTCCCAAGTTGGTAACGTGTTCTATTGTATTTAAATCTCGAATCATCCCATTTTACAAAAAATTCAGGTGAGAAATAAACAGAAGCTTTGCTTTTAGGAATATTATAATCTAATGTAAATTTTTGACGAATGTATTGATTTGGTTCTTTGAATTCGTTCCAAAAATCGGTATTAAAATAGGATGTACTAAATTGATAACGTGTTCTTGAACTTAATGTGAATTTCTTTATTTTAAAGTCAAAAAGAAATGACGTAAACAATCGTTGATTATTAGCTTCATAGGAAGTTGAAAAACGATAACCTGCTTCTATGCTAATTTTTTTATTGATTTTGTACTCTCCAGAAAACTGAAAAACACTTGATTGAAATGTAGAAATATCTTTTTCTAAACCATAACGATAGTTAAAGCCAACTTTCCATTTTTTATTAATTTTATAATCAATAGAAGGAGCAAATCTAAATTGAAAGTCGGTATTGGTTTGAGCAGATGAATAAAGAACAATTGCTAGAAACAGTAGAATAAATAATGTTTTTTTTGTTTGCATATTAGTCGTTATCCATTGATGTTGGTAAAATGTTTTCGCTTTCTTTAGCATAATAATAGGCCTTTACTAAAGCGGTATCTTTTAAGTAATTCAGTGAGATAATATCAACTTTATGAATAGACAAACCTGTTCTTGAGGTTAAATCTTGAATCAATTCTTCTCTATTTTCAGGTCTTACTAGCTCAACTCTATCATAAATTATTTCTTTATAATTTTCGTTTTTTAGAAAGTTTAAGTTTTCCAATAAAAAAGTTAGTAGTACAATTATTAAATTACAAATTAAAAGCATCAAAAAACTATCTTTAATGGACGCTAAAGAATTTAACATTCCCAACGCTACACACATAAAGAAATAACCCATGTCTTTTATAGAAACAACAATAGTTCGGTAGCGAATTATAGAAAAAATAGCAAATAACCCAAAGGCAAATCCCATTTTAATTTTTGTAGATCCTAAAAGATAACAAATCATAAAATTGATAACATTAAATAAAATAAAGGTGAAAATAAAATCTTTATTTTTATGTTTTGGATAATAAATAAATCCAACTAAAATTATTATAGCTGCTAAATCTATTAGTGATCTAGTAATAAAATCCTTGATTTCAAATACGCTATTTAAGACTACTTCTGTTTCCATGGTTAAATACTTTTTATTTTTTTTATTAGTGATAAAAAATTATTATTCTTAATTTCTGTATTAAAAATAAGTACTCCATAAATATATTTGCTAAAACTATTTTTTCTGATATTATTTGACTTAAAAAAGTTTGCAAGTGGAGATGTTTGTGTCATTTTTGATTGTTTAATTTCGATAATTACCACTTTTTCAAGTGGAATTGTTTTATTGTCTTGGATAAATTGCAACTCTAAATCAATAGTTACTCTTTCTGTATGTTGATGATTAACTAAAGTGATTCTTTTAAAATTATTTTTTAAAATTAAGGTAATTCCATCTATATTTTTTCGAGTATAACTTTGTATTACCTCTTTTTGAGCATTGTCAATTTCTGACATTAAATGGGTTACTTTCTCTCTAAACTTATTAGTTCTATCTACCTTTTCTTTCTTTTTAATTTCAAAAAAACTCAAATCAGATTCAACATATTTTCTGCTTCTTACTTTAATTCGGTGCAAATAACTATTGTGATGGTCTTTATAAAACTGAAAGTCTTTAGTATCAAAATAATTGTTTTCATATGAAAAGACTCTGTTTCCATCTATATCTAAAACCGAATAATTTTCCTTTAAACAAGGCAAAATTAGTCTCAGTTGTTCGCTACTCAATACAAATTTTTTATCAATTCTGTCTTGTAGTGAAACACTGTCGAGTTCCTGTAAAGAAATAGATTTTAATGGTTTAATGGATTGAATGAAATTTTGAATCATTATTTAGAAAGAGATTTCAATATCGTTAACAACTTTATCCTCTTTTTTTGAAATTTCAACAGTTATCAATTTATAAACTTGATCCCAAGCACATGAATCACAATCACCAAAAACCCATAAATCATATTTGCCAGCATATAAGTTTTTGAATTTAAATGAGCCATTATAAGCAGAATCCATACTATCGAAATATGCTGACTCTCCATGTTTGCTAATGTAAACTTTGATACCTCCAATGTAATCGTCGTTGACCAACACTCCATTAGAATTGAAATCTTTACCGAAAATTTTTCCACTTATGGATGCTAAACCACCATAACCTTCTTCTTTGGAGCACGATAAGAGTGTAAATAAAACTAGGGCTATTATAAAATATTTTTTCATTTTGGGTTTATTTAATTACTATAATTTTTTTTGTTGTGTTAGCATAACTCAGCAAATAAGTTCCTGAAGTTAAACTGCTAATATCAATATTAGTTAAATTTGATGCTTCGTTTTCGGTAACTAATTGTCCTAATTGGTTGTAAATTTTTATTTTTTGATTATCTTCTAAATTCGGAATTACAACATTTATTATAGAAGATGTTGGATTAGGATAAACTTTAATTTCTTGGTTTAATTCATTAAAATTAGCATTACTTAGCGGTGAATTGTTTGCGTTATAAGTTGGTGATTGAATAACAAAACCTCCTGTGCCATTAGGTACTCTAGCAAATCCTAGATTAGCGGTTTGTGTACTAAAATTGACTTGATTAACCAACAGTAAATTTGGGTCAGATAACACTAATGATTCTCCCAATAATGACAATCTAAAGTTAGCATGTAATGGTCCATCTAGTGGTTCATTATCTGCCCAAACAATTAAATAACCATTTGCAGGAATTATTGTTCCAGCAGGAATTTGCCATTTTGTTAATATCGCTGACGTATCTGAGATATAAAATCCACTTAAATTTACTGAAAAATTATTGTTATTATAAAGTTCAATCCAGTCCTCAAAATCGCCAACTTCATCAGTAATTGTTGATGTGTTTTGCGCCATAACTTCATTAATGACAACACCGTTTGGACCAAGAACTTGTTGTACTCTGTAAATAAAAATGTCGTGTTCTGCTCCAGTTGGTAAATAAGAAGCTGAAAGTGAAGCATTATTTGCAATAGCTTCAACATAGTAACGTACAAAAGTTCCAGCTATATAGCCAGGAATTTGTGCACCAAACGTTCCGTCACCTGCCAATCCATCATTATGGGCTGCATCATCAAACATTTGAATTTTTGTAAAATTTCCAACAATTCCAGTTGCATAATATAAATTTATTCTGTTTATTCCAGATGCTGAAGTTACAACAGCTTTAATATTAACTACTTCATTAGCTATTGGCTCAATGTATTCTTGTAAATTTCCATTATAAAATTTAGCTGAAGCAATAATAGGCGCAACTTCAAGAACCTCAGCATTTGCTGAAATAAATGCTCTTCTGTTAGTTACAAATGTTTTCAGCGCATTAAATTCTGTTGTGTATTCTGCTGTTGTATATAGTTTTTTTGGATCAGATGCAGCAAGAGCTCCAATTTGTGCATTCATTCCATCTATAATTGCATTGGCATTAGTGATAGTAAAAGTTTCTGATAATATAGTTCTATAATGTGCTAAATAACGCTGTCTCCATTCAGGAACATTTAATAATTTATTTAACAAAGGATAGTTCACATTTGTTGTATTCTTAAAAGGAGTCCAATTGGTTGCTAAAGGAGCTTGAAAAGAAGAATTTCCATCAATTTCTAATGAAGTCATTCTAGCTGTCTCTGCTTCATAATAGGCCAGATAATCCATTTTGCCTTTCATCACATAACTATCATCATCTGTGAAAATATTTTCGCAAGCTAAATGCCAAAGTATTTTATCAACATCAATTTTTGTCTTCACAGCATCAATAGTAGCCACAGATGCTGTGCTTAATGACAGACAAGCATCAACTAATTTTTGCCAAGGATCAATTACAACATCATTAGATTTAAGTGTATAATATCCTTGATAAGGTGCTAAAGTTTCACCAAGATAATTCATTCCAGCGGTTCCATCGCCCCAAGTTGGTAGACCAGCGGTTGGAATAGGTGGAGTTGCTCTAAATAACGCACCATCATTGGTTAAAAACCATTGCGATAAAAACCCTTTGTCCATTGCTTGAACATTAGGATATAATCCCCAATCTTGATTATTTAAAAACAAATGAATAAAATTTCCTTTAGCTATAGGAGTGTAACGACGAGCCATTTTATTATAAAGGACTTCTCTCATAAAGGAAGGATCTTGATGTCCGTTATTAAATTTTAAACTTGAATATCCCAATAAATTTTGTGTAGTTGTTATGAAGTCCATATCAACTCCAAAAGATTTTTTTTGAGAAGTTCCTATTTGTGTATAAGAAGTATTTCCTCTAAATCGAATGCCAACATCAGGATAAGTTATCCCTTCGTAAATCATTGTTGCAGGAATATTAGTTTCAGAAGCATAATTATTTGTGAGTTGAGTCCAATAATCAGGTTGAGCAAAATTTAAATACACATTTTTTACAAATCCAGGATCGTATAACCCTAATTGAGGTTGACCACCTGTGAATAAAATTTTTCCATCCGCAGAATAATACATTTCTTGAGGCAAAGATTGACAGTATCCTACAAAACCTACAAAAAATAACAAAAGTGTAATTTTTTTATTCATCTCATTTTTTATTTAATTAACAAAAATATAACAATTCGTTAATATAACAAATATGTTAAAAAAAACCCTACCAAAGATTTTGAATTTTTTTTTTTAAGTTTTTAATATCCCAGTATTGTCAATATTAGTCAAAATAAAAATGTATTTTTGGTGCTGTAAGAAAATATTGAATGTCATCACAAACTAGATTAACCAAAGCGTTTAACGAGGCAAAACGAATTCCATTCAACAACACTTCAAAGTTTATTTTGTTTAGTGATTGTCATCGTGGCGACGGAAGTTTTGCCGATGATTTTGCGAATAATCGTAATATTTATGTGCATGCTTTAAATCAATACTACAAAAATGATTTTCAATATATAGAACTTGGTGATGGCGATGAATTGTGGGAAAACTTATTTTTTAAAGATGTTCTCGAAGCCAATAAAAATGTTTTTTTGTTGCTCAAAAAGTTCTATTTAAAAGACAAATTACATATGATTTATGGCAATCACGATATGGTTTACAGAAATCCTAATATTGTAAAAAAGAATTTGTCTGAATATTTTGATACTACCGAAGGTAAAAATATGCCATTAATGCCAAATCTAACTTTTAACGAGGCATTGGTTTTGCAAAATACAGAAACTGGGCAAGAATTATTTTTAACACACGGTCATCAAGCCGATTTTATGAATTATGTAGGTTGGAAATTCAATCGATTTTTTGTTAGAATTTTGTGGAAACCATTGCAAGTTTGGGGAATAAAAGATCCAACAAGTCCAGCAAAAAATTATCTTGAACGTATAAAAGTAGAGCGAAAAATAAAAAAATGGATTGCTGATAATGGAAATATTATAACAATTGTAGGACATACTCATAGACCACACTTTCCTAAACCTCAAGAAAATTTATTGAATTTTTTCAATGATGGAAGTTGCGTTCATCCAAGAAACATAACAGGAATAGAAATAGAAAACGGAAAAATAGCTTTGATAAAATGGCTCATCGACACCAATGAAGATGGCGTTTTGCAAATTGTAAAAGAATATATTGAAACTCCAAAAAACTTGAGTGATTATGTTAAATAAATTATTGCTCTGGAGCAATTTCTATTGATAAACCTTCAATGTTAGAAGTTATATTAATTTGACAACCCAGTCTACTGTTGGGTTTTACATGATATGCTTCGCTTAACATTGCTTCTTCATCATCATTTCGTTCTGATTTTAAAACATCGTTCAAAATGTAACATTGACAAGATGCACACATTGCCATTCCGCCACAAACCCCAATTGTTCCTTCTTCGGCAAGTTCGTACATTCTAATAACTTCCATCAGATTTAAATTCATATCTGTTGGTGCATCAATAGTGTGAATTTGGCCATTTCTATCGGTGATATTTATTGTAATGTCTTGCATTTATTTTTTTTTATTCTTTAATTGCTCAACATCTGCTAAATCTTTATATCTCCCTGTAGCAATTTTATTTTTGATTAGATCATCAAAATTAATGTATGGAACATTTACCTCTTCAAATTTATACCATTTACAGTTTTGTTTGCTTTCCTCAAAAATAAGACCATCAACATTTGTAAGTATTTCAATTTTTCTTGGCTCAACACCAATACTCCAAACATCTAATTTTTCACTCATAAAATCTTCTTCTGAAAAAATGGGTGCGCCAAAATCAGAATAAACTTTTTTTAATTTATGATAATTATTTGAACTTCTTTCTATCCATACATCTAAATCTCCTGTGCTTCTGATGAATCCGTGAAGAATTACTGTATAGCCACCAACTAAAAGAAAATCAACAGTATGTTTTTCTAGTAATCTTAGAAAATCCTGAAAATCAATGTTAAAGAGATTTGGCATAAGCTCTACTTGAAAAAATTGTTCTATCAACCTTATCATCTGGACTCGATTGAAAAATATGATTTATAATATCACAAGCAGCATTCAATCTTTCTAAAGTTGTTTTATCTTTATAAAAAGTTACGTGATCATTAGCTTCTTCAAAAGTAGCTTTTGATACAATACTTCTATCCATTTTAAAGTCGTCCATAATTTAAATTTTATTACAAATGTAAAAATTTATTCTATAGATTTTACAACTGCTTTTTCTGCTTCTTTTCGTGTTCCGTCAAAACCATCAACGCCTGAAACTGTTGTGTATTTTAGCACGTATTTTTTTCCTGGATTCATTCGCTGATAAACACTTTGAACCATTAATGTAGCTTCGTGAAAGCCGCAGAGAATTAATTTTAATTTTCCAGGATACGTATTTACGTCGCCAATGGCATAAATTCCTTCGATGTTGGTTTGATAATCTAATGAATTGTTGACTTTTATGGCGTTTTTTTCTATTTCTAAACCCCAATTGGCTATTGTGCCCAATTTTGGCGTTAGTCCAAAAAGCGGAATAAAATAATCGGCTTCTAGATTTCTGTGTGCGCCATTTTCTTCAATATCAATAGATTCTAGTTTTTCTGATCCATTTAATGCGGTAACTTCTGCTGGAGTTATTAAGTGTATTTTGCCTAATTTTTTATATTCTTGAACTTTCTCTACTGAATCTAATGCGCCACGAAATTCGTTTCGTCTATGAATTAAAGTTACTGATGAAGCTACATCGGCAAGGAAAATACTCCAATCCAATGCAGAATCTCCGCCACCAGCGATTACAATTTTTTTATTTCTGAAAAGTTCAGGATCTTTTACAAAATATTCTACTCCTTTGTCTTCGTAAAAAGAAATGTCGTCTAGTAATGGTTTTCTGGGTTCAAAACTTCCTAATCCGCCAGCAATTGCAACTGCATTGGCTTGGTGTTGTGTTCCTTTATTGGTGGTTACTATAAAGGTTCCGTCTTCTTGTTTTTCGATGGTTTCGGCATTTTCATTTAAAGTAAATCCGGGTTGAAATTGCTTACTTTGTTCCATTAAATTGGAAACCAAATCGCCTGCCAATACTTCTGGAAAACCAGGAATATCATAAATTGGTTTTTTGGGATATAGTTCTGATAATTGTCCGCCAACTTGTGGCAAAGCATCAATTATGTGGCATTTTAATTTTAACAATCCTGCTTCGAAGACTGCGAAAAGTCCTGTTGGTCCTGCGCCTATTATTAATATGTCTGTTTTAATCATTGTTATAAAGTTGCGAGTTTTGAGTTGCGAGTTTTTGGTTTTTTGCCACTAAGACGCAAAGTCACTACGTTTTTTAATTTTAAATTTATTTTGTTCTCACTACAATTTGCGTGAAGGATGGAAGCGGTATTCTTTTTTGTGCCGATTTTTTTTCGGCCCAAAAAAGATATAGCGTACAGCCTGACCCTTTTCGGGTCACGCCCAATCCTTCGACTGCGCTCAGGAAAACACTATGCTACATTTACCACAGTTTCTATTTGTGGTGCATAGCGTTTAATTGTGGTTTCTACGCCAGCTTTTAACGTCATTTGATTGACGCTACAACCTGTGCATGCTCCTTCAAATCGAACTTTAACGTGCTTTTCGTCGTCTATTGAAACTAGCGAAATATCGCCACCATCGGAATTTAAAAAAGGACGAATTTCTTCTAATGCTTTTTCAATATTTAATGTTAATTCTTCGTGTGTCATAGTTTTAGATTTTTCCTCATCCCAGCCTTCTCCAAAGAAGAAGGAGAAAAGCTGATTTACTTTTTATTTACAGCCGAACAACCTGCCATTGTTGTAATTTTTATGGCTTCGGTTGGTTCTAGATTTTGATTTCTATTAATGGTTTCTTGCACTACATTTCGTGTAATTTCTTCAAAAACGCTTTCTATAATTGAACCTGTTTGCAATGCTGCTGGACGACCATAATCACCAGCTTCACGAATACTTTGAACTAGTGGAACTTCGCCAAGAAATGGAACTTGCAAGTCTAAAGCCAAATTTTTTGCGCCTTCTTTTCCAAAGATATAATATTTATTTTCTGGCAATTCCTCTGGTGTGAAGTACGCCATATTTTCGATAATTCCGAGAACTGGAACATTTATCGCATCAGATAAAAACATTGAAACGCCTTTTTTTGCATCTGCAAGTGCAACGGCTTGTGGCGTGCTTACTACAACTGCGCCAGTTATTGGCAATGATTGCATAATTGAAAGATGAATATCGCCTGTTCCTGGTGGTAAATCGATTAACATAAAGTCTAGATTTCCCCAATCGGCATCAAAAATCATTTGGTTTAATGCTTTGCTAGCCATTGGTCCACGCCAAATTACGGCTTGACTTGGTGCTGTAAAAAATCCGATAGAAAGTATTTTTACCTCGTAACTTTCGATAGGTTTCATTTTAGATTTTCCGTCAACGACAATTGAAATTGGTTTTTCGGTTTCTACATCGAACATTATTGGCATACTTGGACCATAAATATCGGCATCGAGAACGCCAACTGAAAACCCCATTTTGGCAAGCGTTACTGCCAAATTTGCTGTAACGGTTGATTTTCCAACGCCACCTTTTCCGGATGCAACGGCAATAATATTTTTTATTCCAGGAATTGCTTTTCCTTTTATTTCGTTTGGATTTTCTTTGGCTTCGACCTTAATATTCACTTTTACGATTGCTGTTGCAGAAAATTGTTCGTGTATAAGTTTACGAATATCGTCTTCGGCACGTTTTTTTATATGCATTGCTGGTGTGGAAATGAGTAAATCTACTGTAACTTCATCGCCAAAAATAAGCACATTTTGTACTGCGCCACTTTCTACCATATTTTTTCCTTCGCCAGCAATAGTAATGGTTTCTAATGCTTTGAGGATTTCTTTTCTATCTAATTTCATTGCTGTTTGTAATTTATTCATCAATCTTTATTAAGACTAATTTTAGATTGCAAAGATAGTAAGAAGTTTAAAGGTTTAAAAGTTTAAGAGTTTAAAGTTTAGATGGACAAATTATAAAGTTTTGTTAGTAGATTTGTAATTATTTATGAATTACTTAAAAGTTTGGAAAAATTATAAATTATTATATGGGATTATCAATTCATTACAAAGGAAGTTTAAAAAATGCAAACGATTTAAAATCATTAATTGAAGAAGTTGTTGATGTAGCAAAAGCTAATAATTGGAATTATTTTGTATTCGAAAATGAATTTGAAAATAATTCTTTTTCAGAAATTGTTGATACAGAAAATTTATTTGGAGTTATGATTTCGCCACCAGAATCTGAACCTTTTTGTTTTTCATTTTTATCTAATGGAAGAATGTCTGGATTGATTAATTTTAATGTAATGCAAATTGACAAAGTAATTAATGAAGATTTATTATATTTTGTTGCAACCAAAACGCAATATTCTGGATATGAAAATCATAAAAAATTAATTTTATTAACTGATTATATTAGTAAAAAATATTTAACTAATTTTACTTGTATTGATGAAGGATATTATTGGGAAACTCGCGACGAAGAATTACTAATAAAAACTTTTAATAGATATACAAGTTTAATTGAAAGTTTTACAAGTTCTGTAGAAATGATTCCTATGAATGAAGGTGAAATATTGGAAGATTATTTACTTAAAATTGCTGAAATAACTAATAAAAATTTGAAAAATGATTGATAAAGAAAACAACGAAGAAGAATTACCAAAACTAAGTTTAGAACAAGAAATAGAGTATAAAAAAATGAAGTTGTCTCTAGAAAATGATGCTGTTTTTGGAGGTAGCTCAAAAAATATTTCACCTGAAATTGAATCTCAATTTTTAGATTATGTATCTAATTTTGAAAATGCTTATAAAAACGTTAAGCAAATTACAGTTTATGAAAAGTTAGGCAAACCAAATTACAAAACAATTGAATCATTAAAATCTGAAGAAGATTTTGAAAATGAACTTGATACTATTTTAGAATTATTATCACAAAAAAATATTTATTTAGATATATTATGTAGTTATGAAAATCAAAATAAATTAATTTACTCGTTTATTGTTGAAGAACTTTTTAAACATGAAATGGATGATATGAATTTAGAAGGAATGGTAACTCATTTTATTTATGAAGAATTTTATCCTAACGATGAATATGATGTAGAAAATGAAAGTATAAATTTTATCAAAATGTACTTAAACACAAAATCTAATTTATATGAAGAATATCATTATAAAGACGCACTAAATCATGAAGCATTAAATAATTTTAGATATTTGTTTTCTAAATTTAAAATTAAATATTACAATTATGATTCGGCAATAATAAATAATGATGATGCTACTGCAAAATTTAGTATAGATTTTTCTGCAAAAATAAAAGGAACTGATGCAAAGATTTTATATTCTGGAGATGGATCAATTTCTTTTAAAAGAAAAGATGGGTATTGGTATATTCAAAATTTAAATTTGCCAGTAATGGACTAATTAGCAATTACAAATTAATTCTCTGGAGTCCAAAATACCTTCTCAAAATCCATAATTTGACTATCAACCACAACAATACCTTCATTTTCCAAGAGTTGTTGCATTAAATTAGTTCCGTCAAAATGCATTTTGCCAGTTAGCAATCCTTTTCTATTTACTACTCTGTGTGCAGGAACATCTTCTAGAGTATGGCTTGCATTCATTGCCCAACCTACCATTCTTGCCGATCGTGTTGCGCCAAGATGTTTTGCAATTGCGCCATAAGAAGTTACTTTTCCGTAAGGAATTTGTCGAGCTACGTTGTAGACTTTTTGAAAAAAATTATCGTTATCTGGATTGGATTTTGACATTTAGTTATTGAGTGAAAATTATTTCCAATAATACTGAATCACATTAATTAAAGTTATTATTGAAACTAAACCAGTTATGCTTCCTATAATTCTATTCATATTATTTACAAAAAAATCGGTCTTAGATTTTAATTTGTTAAAGAAAACAACATACCAATAAAATATTAGAAACGAACCAGTTACAACACCAAAAACAAAACTACAAATAGGCAAAACTTCAAACGAAAAAACATTAAAAGATGCCAGCGTAATACTAATTAATACATAATAAGGAATTGGAAAAAAATTAATTGCAGATAGTACCATTCCCATAAAAAACCTACTTCGTTTGCTTTTAACTTTTAAATTTTCTTGATCTTTAATATTTGGTTTTTTAGCAAACACTAAAAAATAAAAAGTTAAAATTATAAAAACTGCCAATCCTATTTCTCTAAACAATACTACAACTTCATCATGTTTATCAATATACTCTGCAAAAATTACAGAAATATAAGTTTGAAAAAAAATTACAATCAATGCGCCAAGAACAAACATCATTGCCTGTTTTTTTCCATCAGTTAAGCTCACTTTAGTTGCCGTCATATTAATTAATCCTGGCGGAAAAACCCCAATTGCAGCAGCAAGAAAACCAAATAAAAACGGTAAAATTATGTTCATTTAAATTGTAAAAATGTATAATGTAAAAACTGTAAAACTGTATAATGTAAAAACTGTAATACATTATACTATACTACATTATACAATTCAAAAACTATTTAATTTTAAAACGAATGTACGTAATTGCTTTGTTAATTTCCAAATATTGTTTCTCATAAAATGTTTGAAAATCAGTAACTTCCTTTGGCGAACCTTCATTTACATACACATTATGGTTGGCATACAACACCTCGTGACCTTCGCCATGAAGCAATCCAAGAGTGTAACCGTGCATAAATTCAGAGTCGGTTTTCAAGTTTACAACACCATTTGGTTTTAATATTTTTTTGTACAATTGTAAAAATTCCGAGTTGGTCATTCTGTGTTTTGTACGCTTATATTTTATTTGTGGATCAGGAAAAGTTATCCAAATTTCATCCACTTCATTCTCACTAAAAATATGATTTATAAGCTCAATTTGAGTTCTCACAAATGCAACATTGTGCAATTCATCATCAACAGCAGTTTTTGCACCACGCCAAAATCTTGCACCTTTCAAGTCAATTCCAACAAAGTTTTTATCAGGAAATTGTGCTGCCAATCCAACCGAATATTCGCCTTTTCCGCAACCCAATTCTATAACAATTGGATTATCATTTTTAAAAAAACCGCTATTCCATTTGCCTTTTAATTCGAATAAATTGCCAACAACTTCTTCTCTTGTAGGTTGAAAAACATTGTTAAATGTTTCATTTTCCTTAAACCGTTTTAACTTATTTTTACTTCCCACGACTAAATTTAATATTTTGGCAAAATTAAGGAAATATAAACTACCATCTATTAACTTATCTTTACTTTATTTTTTTAGAAACAAATGGTCGTTTTCTTATCTATTTTTGTAATTCCTGCCATACACTCCAATTTTTCCATTCTTGTTTATCAACAAGAATAGAAAAGATTTCCGTTGCTGTCAGGGTTAAAAGACTAACTTTATTGAATATTTATTAACTATGAACATACTCGTTGCACCATTAAATTGGGG
This sequence comes from Flavobacterium sp., assembly GCF_043760115.1. Taxonomy (GTDB): domain Bacteria; phylum Bacteroidota; class Bacteroidia; order Flavobacteriales; family Flavobacteriaceae; genus Flavobacterium. The sequence continues at coordinate 17,696 of NZ_JAYUPK010000113.1, read as the reverse complement.
TTTAGGTCACGCCACAAGATGCATACCAATAATAAATGCATTATTAGATAATGGTTTTAACCCAATTCTAGCATCAGATGGTACAGCATTAACATTATTAAAAAAAGAATTTCCCAATTTATTAACATTAGAATTACCATCATACAATGTAGAATATGCCAAAAAAGCGTCTAATTTTAAATGGAAAATCATAAAAAACAGTCCAAAAACTATAAATGCAATTCTACAGGAAAAGAAAATTATTAAAAGCTGGATAAAAGAATACAACCTTCTTGGCATCATTTCAGACAATCGTCTTGGCGTGCATTCTAAAAAAGTTCCATCAGTTTTTATAACACATCAACTTACAGTTTTATCAGGAAGAACAACATATATTTCTAGTAAAGTGCATCAGTTTTTTATAAAAAAATTCAACGAGTGTTGGGTTCCAGATTATAAAGATGTTCCAAATCTTACAGGAAAACTTGGGCATTTAAAAGATTCAAATTTAAACTTAAAATACATTGGCATTCTTAGCAGATTAGAAAAACAACAACTTCCATTAGTTTATGATTTAATGATTTTACTTTCTGGACCAGAACCGCAACGCACATTACTAGAAGAAAAATTAATTATAGAACTAGAAAATTACAACCAAAAAGTAGTTTTTATAAAAGGAAAAATAGAAGCACAACAAATAGTAAATGTTGAAAAAAATATAACTTTTTACAATTACATGCAAACTAAAGAACTAGAAAAAACCATAAACGAAAGTGAAATTGTATTGTGTCGATCTGGTTACACAACAATAATGGACTTGGCAAAACTAGAAAAAAAAGCGTTTTTTATTCCAACACCAGGACAATTTGAACAAGAATATTTAGCTAAAAGATTAAAAAAACAAGGATTAGTACCAACAGCCAAGCAGGATAAATTTAAACTAGAAAACTTAAATGAAATTCCATTTTACAAAGGGTTAAATAATTTAGAAATTACTAATAATTGGGCTGAACTGTTTTCACTTTTTCAAGCGTAAAAGAAAATTCCGATCCTTTACCAAATTCACTTTCTATATAAATTTTTTCATCGTGACCTTCAATAATGTGTTTCACAATAGAAAGGCCAAGACCACTTCCACCTTCACTTCTTGCGCCACTTTTATCTACCCTAAAAAAACGTTCAAACAATCTAGAAATATTATTTTTTTCTATTCCTTCGCCGTTGTCTCTAATTCTAATTATAATTTTATTCTTTATTAAATCTTCAATAGTAACTTCGGTTGTACCGTTTTCTTTACCATATTTTATTGAGTTTTCCACTAGGTTTGTAACAACTTGTTCTATTTTTTCTTTGTCTGCATATACATTAATTGGTTTGCTATAACGTCTATCATACATTAAAATAATATTTTTTTTATCGGCATTCATTTCTAGTAAATCAAACACGTTTTGAACCAATTCAATAATATTAAATTGCGAATATTCTAAGTTTAAATCGCCCATTTCAAATTTAGAAATCATATCTAAATCGTTTACAATATAAATCAATCGTTCTACACCTTTTTCTGCTCTTTCTAAATATTTTTTACGTAAATCTTTGTCTTTCATTCCACCACCAAGCAATGTAGAAAGATATCCTTGAACAGTAAATAAAGGTGTTTTTAATTCGTGCGAAACGTTACCAAGAAATTCACGTCTATATTCTTCTCTAACTTTTAGAGTTTCAATTTCTAGTTTTTTATCTGTAGCAAACTTTTTAACTTCTCTAGTTAACGTTGCCATATCTGTTGTAATTGGTTGACTTCTAAAGGTTGTAGAATCTAGCAACGAAACATCATCATATATTTTTTTTACACCTCTATAAATAAAATGTTCTACACGATATTGAATTACAAAAAAAGAAAATATTCCAATAATTAAGGCAAATAGTAAACAAAATTGCAGTGAAAATGTAAAAAATAAAAGCAACAATCCACCAACTAAACCTGTAGAAAAAAGTGTAATGTACAAGGCAGATTTAACTGCAAATTTATAGGTTTTTTTAAAATTGAGTGACGTCATTTTTTAAGTACAAAGAAAAATAGGTTTCGTTGGTACAAAAGTAAAGGTATTTGTATAAAATTTAGTATTAGTTAGTTAAGAATTTTTAAACTTCAAATTTGTATCCAACGCCTTTAATGGTTTTAAATAATTCTTCGCCAATTTTTTCACGAAGTTTTCTTATGTGAACATCAATAGTTCGTCCGCCAACAATTACTTCATTACCCCAAACTTTATCAAGAATTTCTTCTCGTTTAAATACTTTTCCTGGTTTAGAAGCCAATAAATAAAACAATTCAAATTCTTTTCTTGGCAACACAATTTCTTTGTCGCTCATTATAATTTTATATTCTTCTCTATTTATTATAATGTCGCCTACATTTAGGTTTTCAGAAGCTGGAGCATCATCTTTCAATCGTCTTAACAATGCCTTTACTTTACTTACTAATAATTTTGGTTTTATTGGTTTTGCAATATAATCATCTGCGCCAGCATCAAAACCTGCAACTTGAGAATAATCTTCGCTTCGTGCTGTTAAAAAAGCAATAATTACATTACTTAATTCTGGAATTTTTCTAATGTTTTCGCAAGCTTCCATTCCGTCCATTTCTGGCATCATTACATCCATAATTATTAACTGAGGATGTTCTTTTTTAGCCACAGCAATAGCTTCTTTGCCATTACTAGCCGTTACAATTTTATATCCTTCTTGCGATAAATTATATCCTACAATTTCTAGAATATCTTGTTCGTCGTCTACCAATAAAATTTTAATTTCCTTTTTTTTCATAAAGCAAAATAGTTTTGTTTGCGATTGTAAATATAACACATTATTAACACGAAATTTTTCTTAAACTGCTGTTAACTGAAATTTAATCTCTTAACATTAAGATAATAATTACCAAACCTAATGTTAAATTTTAAGTAACATTGGCTTTAAGTTGTTGAAGTTCCTTTGCACAAAAATAAACACACATTATAATGAAATTAAAAACTTTAATTTTTTTACTATTTATCGGACTTTCTTCTTTAGCTCAAACTAAAGGTACAATAAACGGAACAATTACCGACAAAGATTCCAATAATACACCTTTAGCTTTTGCAAATGCGTTAGTAAAAGATACAAATATTGGTGTTACAACTGATGAAGCAGGAAAATTTTCTATAGCTATTGAACCAGGAAATTACACATTACAATTAAGTTTTATTGGATATGAATCTGTAGAAGTTCCAGTTACAGTAGTTGCAGGACAAACAGTAACTGTAAATAAAGCACTTGGTTCTGGTGGTTATAAACTTGAAGATGTAAAAATTCAAGGTGCATCGTCTAACAGAGAAAAAGAAACTGCGTTACTAATTGATCAAAAAAAGGCAGTAGAAATTAAGCAAAGTATTGGTGCGCAAGAAATGTCAAGAAAAGGCGTTAGCGATGTAGAAGAAGGATTAACAAAAATTACAGGAATTACTAAAGTTGACGGAAGAGGATTATTTGTTAGAGGATTGGAAGATAGATATAATAATTTATTGATTAATGATTTACAAGCGCCATCTAACAGTCCGTTTAAAAAAATTATTCCTTTAGATTTATTTCCTACAGATATTGTTGGTGTTTTAAATGTTTACAAAACGTTTAATCCTAATATTTCTGGAGATTTTGCCGGAGCAACAATAAATATTGAAACTGCGCAACCTAGAACAAGCATAACTAAAATTAGTACTGGTGTTGGCTACACAACAGGAAATAATGGTGAAGATTTTTTAATTTCTGAGGATGCAAAAACCACTCAAGGATTTCTAGGATTAATAGGAAAAGATAGAGTTTTACCAGAAGCATTTGGAACACGACCATCAGGAGTAATTTTAACGCCAAGTCAATATAACGAATCTAGTAAACAAAATAATTGGAATGTTGATAAATCTACTAGTCCGATAAATAGTAGTGTTGGATTTTTACACACTGAAAAATTTAATTTAAAAAACAACAATACTATAAATTATATTTTCTCTACCAATGCTGAAAATAGTTATCAAATTAGAAATGGTGTTGATAGAACATTTAATCAAGGTCAAGGAAATTACGATAACAATTTAAATACAACTAGATATACTTATACAACAACTTTTTCAGGTTTAGTAGGAGTAAGATTTAAATCTAAGCGTTTTGGAATTGCAATAAATTCTTTTTTACTTAAATCTACATCAAGCATAATTGAAGATCAGTTAGGATATACTAATAGTTTATCAACTAATCCAAATATAATTATTCGTGGCAATCAATTTGAAGAATCTAAATATTGGAACAATCAAATTTTAGCTAATTATACTATTAATGATAATCAATCTTTAAAAGGAGGATTTTCTTATGTAAAAACAGAGTTTGGTCAACCAGATAGAAAATTCATTACTGGAGAAAAAATAAATGAAACAGATATAAAAGTCACTTATGGAGGAAATAATCTTATTCGTCAATTTTTAGATGTATCTGACGATAGATATTTTTCTGGAATGTTAGAATATAATTTAAAATTGAATAAAACTGAAAGTGGAAAATCAAATAGAGTATCAGTTGGTTATAATGGTTTTAACCAAGAGGATGTTTATACATATCGTTTTATATTTGGAAAACCGTTAATTTCAAATTCTTATACAACTAACATCAATAATATTAGCGAACCAATTTCTAACGATGTAAATGCAGGACTTTTAAATTTCACAGAAGAATCTACTGGAGATTATAAGGCAAAACTATATCAAAATGTGAATTCTGGTTATGCAAATGGATTTTTCAATTTTGGCGAAAAATGGGAAATTAATGGTGGTGTTCGTGTAGAAAGTTCTATTAGAGAAGTTAAATTTAGAGAAATTGGCGATGCATTTAATGCTAAATATAGAAAACTTACTAAAGAAAATCTAGACATTTTGCCTTCTGTAAATGTAAAATATACCGTTAATGAAAATAATAACATTCGTTTTGCAGCATCTAAAACTTTAACAAGACCAGTTTCAATTGAATCTTCTACACTTAGATATATTAATCCAGATGGAACTGTTCAACAAGGAAACCCAAATATTAATAATAGTGACAATATTAATTTAGATTTAAAATATGAAATTTTTCCTAATGCTAAAGAGTTAATTGCTGTTGGTGTTTTTGGAAAACAAATTAAAAATCCTATTGAAAGAGTTTTTATTGCTAATGCTAGTAGTGGTGGACAAATTACAACGTATCAAAATTCTAAAGATGCAACTTTATTTGGTGCAGAAATTGAAATGTTGTTACAATTAAAAAGAGTTTCACCAATGTTAGATAATTTTTCTTTCGGATTTAATACTTCATTAATGCAAACTAAAGTAAATATAGATAAAATTAATAATCCTATAGAAAATAGCCCATCAAGAGACTTACAAGGCGCAGCGAATTGGGTAATCAATTCTGATTTAAAATATGATTTTCAGTTTAATGAAGATATGAAAAATTCAATTTCATTAGTATATGGAGTTTCTGGAGATAGAATTTACGCAGTTGGAACAGCAGGATTAGATAATATTTACGAAAGACCTTTTAGTAAACTAGATTTTATCTGGACAAGTAAACTATCTAAAAATATTGAAGCAAAGTTTGCAGTAGATAATATTTTAAATCCAAAATTTAAAAGAGAATTAGGAGACAACAGTCAAGTTAACATTACCGAAACAGATTTAACAATAAAAGATTTTAAAAGAGGAACTGGGTTTTCTTTAAACATTAACTACACGTTTTAAAAAGGAAATTAATTGTAAAACAGCTAACACACAATTTACAATCACTTTAATTTTTAGTAATCTATTCGTAATAATTAAGTAACTCTCAAAAAAAAGTATAAAACTATTTTTGTAGAGTACAATATAAAAACAAACACACTATGAAAAAATTAGTTTTAAGTTTAACATTATTTAGTTTAATTCTGTCAAGCTGTACATCTAGCGATGACGAAGGTACAACTGCACCTACACTTGGTAGTGGAGAATTATCTGGAGATGCTACAGTTAGTAAATCCTACATTAAAGGAAATTACACTCTTGTTGGAGTTGTAAAAATAAAATCAGGTACAACTTTAACATTTGACGCAGGATCAACAATAACTGCAGATGTAAGTAACGGATTTGACGCAATTTTAGTAGAAAATGGAGGTAAATTAATTATGAATGGAACTGCTGCAGAACCAATTGTATGTACACACATTACAAAAGTTTCTGGTTCTTGGGGTGGAATTATTATGTATGGCGATGCTCCAATAGTTGGCGCAGCTTCTGTTGCAACAGCAAACTCTGAGGACGGAATTACAACCGTTGTTGGCGGTGTTTCAATTCCATATTCTTATGGTGGAACTAATCAAACTCACAATGGAGGTTCTTTAAAATATGTACGTGTAGAATATGCAGGTAAAAAAATTACAGATGGAACTGCTGAATTAAATGGATTTTCTTTTTATGCTGTAGGTTCAGGAACTGTATTAGAAAACCTAGTTTCATATAAAGGAAACGATGACGGATTTGAATTTTATGGCGGAACAGTAAGTGCTACAAATTTAATTTCTTACGGAAATGCCGATGATTCTTTTGATTGGCAAGATGGATGGAGAGGAGAATTAAACAGCAACTGGTATGCTTACCAAGTTGGAGTTGCCAACTTTGGAATGGAAATTGAAGCTAAAGGTATAAACAATGCATTTGGACCAAAAGTTTCAAACATTACTTTAAAAAGAGCTGTAGGAACAATTACCGAAGGTGGATCATCTGCTGCAGAGTATGATGCAATTCAATTTAAAAAACAAGGAAATGGAGAATATACTAATGTTTTAATTTCTGGATATTTAACAACTGGTGCAACTGCGGTAAGAATTCAAGATCTTGCAACTAATACAGATCAAGTTAACGGAAATAAAATTAAATTATTAGGAGTTAAAATTCTTGATGCTGCAACAACCGCTTCTGCTGGAGCAACTGGAATTACAGTGGCATTTCCTGCTGCTAATTATGTTATTAACACAACTGCAACTGGAGCAGCATTAACTCCTGGAGCTTGGGCTACAGTTGATGGTGTTAACTTATTGCAATAAAAAATCATATAATTTTCATAAAAATCCCTCAATTTGAGGGATTTTTTTATTTTTGGTATGTTATTTGAAATACATTTTATACATTTGTAATAACCAAATTGAACTCATGACAAAAAATTACCTTTATATCCTACTTTTTTTCCTTTGTCTTTCAGGTTCTACTGCAATGGCACAAGAAGGAAAATCACAATCTAAAGTACAAGATAGTACAATAGATGGTTTGTCTTTTTATCCTAATCCAGTTAGTAATGGTAAAATTTATATTACTTCTAAATCGTCTGATGATAAAGAAGTTACCATTTATGATGTACTAGGTAAAAAAGTACTTCAAGCTGTTTTAACTTCTAAAGAGTTAAACATTGGCAATCTTTCTCCAGGCGTTTACATCATTAAAATTAAAGAAGGTGATGCAACAGCAACTAGAAAATTGATTGTCAAATAGTTAATATTAATTACAATTAATCTTTTTTTAACCTTGATTATTTTATTGTAATAAAATAGTCTTTATATTTGTGGTCTAATTTTATATAAAAAACAATGAAAAAAATTTACTCTTTAATTTTATTAGTTTTAACAACCTTATCTTTTGGTCAAGTTGTTTCCGAAGATTTTAACAATGCTGACAGTTCATTATTGACAGCAAATGGATGGGTTGCAAATAGTGGAGCAGGCACAAATTCTGTCGATGTTGGAGTGTCTAATGGACTTACTTATACTGGTTATTCTGGAACTACTGGTTTCACAGCTGCTGCCATCGGAAATGCTGCACGTTTAGATAATACAGGTGAAGATCTTAATAAGGCTTTTACAACACCTGTTACAACAGGTTCTCTTTATTATAGTTTTTTAGTTAATGCAGCAACAGCTGATGCTGGTTATTTCACTCATTTTGGTCCAGGTGGAATTCCAACTTCTCCATTTGCTGCTAGAGTTTTTATTAAAGCAGGATCTGTGGCGGGTAAAATAAATTTTGGTATTTCAAACTCAGGTACAGGAACTTTTAGTGCAACTCCTACGGATTATGATGTTAATACAACTTATTTGATTATAGTTAAATATGATGTTTCTACTACTGGAGCAGTTTCATTATGGGTTAAAGCAAGTGGTGTTCCTGCAACTGAAGCTTCTGCTGGTTCGCCTGAAGCTTCTGCATCTGGTTCTGGTTCTGCAAGTGTTGGAGGTGTATATTTGAGACAATATGCTGCAACACAAAATATTACAGTTGATGGAATAAGAGTTTATCCAACTTGGTTTAACACAATTCCTTGTGCATTGACTATTTCAGGAGAAACAGCAGTTTGCGATGCGGTTACATCGGCAATTGATACTTACACAGCTACAATACCATTTACTGGTGGTAATTCAGGAACTTATAACTTATCTGCATCATCAGGAACAATTGGAGGCGATAATCCATCAACAACAGTTGCAGGTAATATTTTAATCACTAATATTCAAGAAGGAATAACAGTTACACTTACAGTTACTGGAAGTTGTGGATTTAATAAAATAATTTCTGCTCCAGATTGTAAACCAGTAAATACTATACCTTATTCAGAAAGCTTTAATTACACTGTGGGTTCTTCACTAGGAACTTCACAAAGATGGGCTTCATTAAATACTGGTGATAATGTATTGATTGCTACAGGTAATTTAAACTATACAGGTTTAACATCTTCTGGTAATTCTGCTTCTTTTTCTGGATCTGGTGCAGAAGCTTTTACACCTTTTACAACCACAAATACTGGAACTATTTACACATCTTATTTAATGAATGTTACAGATTTAGCAAATGTTACTACTAATCCAACCGAAACATATTTTTCTGGAATAACAGGAACAGTTTCTGGAGATTACAGAGCAAGATTGTTTATTAAAAGTTTAGGAACTCAATACCAATTAGGTTTTGATACTGCATCTACAACAATTAATTATGATGCAACTTTAAGAAATGTTGGCGATGTAGTTCTTGTGGTAATAGGATATGATTTTGGTGCAAATAGTTTAAACGCTTGGATTAATCCAACATTAGCAACATTTACAGCAGCAACACCAGCATCTTTTTCTTTAACACCAATTACACCAATTGCAAATATTGGAGGATTTATTTTAAGACAAGATGGTGCAACTTCAACACCTTCAATTACTATTGATGAGTTAAGAGTAGGATTAACAACTGCTGAATTATTAAAAACAGCTTCTAACTCAATTTCTGGATTATCTATTTATCCAAACCCAGTAAAAGATGGTAAATTGTTCATAAATACAACTGCAAACGCAGAAAAAAGTATAACGGTTTATGACATTTTGGGAAAACAAGTTGTAAATGTAACAACTGCTTCAAGCGAAGTAAATGTTTCTTCTTTAAATGCAGGTGTTTACATTGTAAAAGTTACAGAAGAAGGTAAAACTGCAACAAGAAAATTAGTTATTCAATAAGTATTTTCTATTTATATTTCAAAGCTCCAATTTATGTTGGAGCTTTTTTATTTTTGGTACTTTTATAGTAAACCTTTTTTTAATTAAAATTTGCAATATTTAAAGATTTTCATCTTATCTTTGATTAAATTAATAGTATATGCAAACTTTAATAATATAAATAAATAACCCAAAAGCTTTTGCACTTTTAAAAGAGTTAGAAGAACTAAACGTCTTGAAAATTGAGAAAGATAATAGTATAGAAAATAAAATAAAATTATCCGATAAATATAAAGGTGTTTTTTCTAAAACTGACGCTATAGAATTTGATAAATATACTCAAACAATGAGAAAAGAATGGGACAATAACTAAATAAAAATAATCATATTTCAAAGCTCCAATTTATGTTGGAGCTTTTTTATTTTTAGTACTTTTGCATTAAATCTATTGTTAAATGAAATGTAGATTTTAAGATAAATTAAAATTCAAAAATTGATTTCCCACCAAGACATATTCACAATTCAAAATAACAAACAATTTGAAAAAATTGCTTTGAAAGTATTTCGTTTTCAATATGAAAATAATAGTGTTTATAAAGAATTTTGCGAGTTGTTAAAAGTAGAAAAAGGAAATGTAAAATCAATTTCGGAAATTCCTTTTTTACCCATTCAGTTTTTTAAAACACACAAGGTTGTTTCTACTAATGACGCAATTCAAGAAACCTTTACAAGTAGTGGAACAACTGGAATGATTACTAGTAAGCATTTGGTTACAGACAGAACGTTATACGAAGAAAGTTATAGAAAAGCTTTTTCTCAGTTCTATGGAAACATTGAAGATTATGCAGTTTTGGCACTGTTACCATCTTATTTAGACAGAGAAGGTTCGTCATTAATATATATGGTAAACGATTTAATTAGTAGTTCTAAAAATGAAAATAGCAATTTTTATTTAAACAATTACACTGAATTAATTTCTAAACTAAAACAACTAGATTATTCTGGTCAAAATGTACTTTTAATTGGAGTTACTTATGCATTGTTAGATTTAATAGAACTACAAAAGTTTGATTTAAAAAACACAATTATTATGGAAACTGGCGGAATGAAAGGTAAGCGAAAAGAAATTATTAGAGAAGAATTGCATGATATTCTTTGTAATGGATTCGGAGTTTCTAGCATACATTCTGAGTATGGTATGACCGAATTATTATCGCAAGCATATTCATTGGGCAATGGAATCTTTGAATGTCCCAATTGGATGCAAGTTCACATTCGCGATACAGAAGATGCGTTAAATTATTTAGAAAACACAAAAACAGGTGGAATAAATGTTATAGATTTAGCCAATATTAATTCGTGTTCGTTTATTGCAACCCAAGATTTAGGCAAGAAATACAATAATAATTCGTTCGAAGTTTTAGGACGATTTGATAATTCTGATATTAGAGGTTGTAATTTAATGGTGTAACTTGTTTAAAATATTATAATACTATGAAAAAGATTTTATTGTTTTTACTAATTTCAATTGCTTCGTATTCTCAAAATGCTAAAATTCAAGTAAAAGTAGACTCTATTTATTACGTAGATACCAATTATAAAAACAGAGAATATTACATAAATTATCAAGTTACAAATACTACAGATAATGACATTTCGTTTTTTTTAATTCCAAATGCATTGATTGCAGAAACAGCTAGTTCATCAACATTATATACAGTTTATAAAATTTATCAAAACGGAATTTATGAAAATATGGATGGACCATTTTTTGAATATGAATCGTTAGAAGAATTACGTTTGGCTCAAATTGACGACATAAATTCAATAGAATTTAAAGGACTTTCTAATACTGTAAAACAAAACAGAAAAACTCAATTTGCAGAATACTTAAAAAACTATAAAGACGAAGGCGGATTAAGTCTTGACAAACAATGGATTTATGAAAACCAAAGATTATTGGATAATATTGTAAAATTAACACCTAATGAATCTCAAAAATTTACAATAAAAACACTTTGGAACAAAGACAAATACATTAAAAATGACGATTTAGAATTTTATTTAGACGATACTAAAACAATAGAATTTGAATTAATTTTAGACTTAAAAAAACAACAATTTAAACAAAAATTAGCTCCAGAATATTTTGCCAAAATAGAAAACGACACCAATTTTATCGAAGGAACTTTTGTATCTAATAAAATTGAAATTAGTTTTAAGGAATAAAAAAATCCCAATTTATAAAAATTGAGATTAAATCTTAACGCCAGTTTTAAAGGTAAATTAAACCACTCGCAAAACAAAATAATTTTTCTTGCCGCTTTGCAGTAATACAAATTCATTATTTATTAAGTCTTTCAAAGACAACACAAATTCATCAGTAACTTTAGTTTTATTTATCGAAATAGAATTGGCTGTCAACGCTCTTCTAGCTTCACCATTAGATTTAAAAAATCCAGATTTTTCGTTTAAAACATCCACAATATTAATTCCAATTTCAACAGCAGCAATTGCAATTTCTGCCTGCGGAACACCTTCAAAAACTTCAAGAAAAGTAGCTTCATCCAGTTGTTTTAGATCCTCAACTGTAGGATTTCCAAACAATATTTTCGAAGCTTCAATTGCTTTTTCAAGCTCTTCATTTCCGTGAACAAATGTGGTAACTTCTTCTGCCAATCGTTTTTGTAAAATTCTTAAATGTGCAACTTCATTATGTTCGGCAATTAAATTTTCTACACTATCTTTATTTAAAAAAGTAAAAATTTTAATATATTTTTCAGCATCAACATCAGTAGTATTCAGCCAAAATTGGTAAAATTTGTAAACAGATGTTTTATTGGCAGTCAACCATATATTTCCACCTTCACTTTTTCCAAATTTAGAACCATCAGCTTTAGTAATTAACGGACAAGTCATAGCAAATGCTTTTGCACCTTCGCCATTCATTCTTCTCACTAATTCTGTTCCTGTTGTAATGTTTCCCCATTGGTCGCTTCCACCCATTTGCAACAAGCAATTATAAGTTTTATACAAATGATGAAAATCGTAACCTTGAATTAATTGATAAGTAAACTCAGTAAAACTCATTCCTTCACCATCAGCACTCAAGCGTTTTTTAACAGAATCTTTTGCCATCATATAATTTACAGTAATACGTTTTCCAACATCTCTTGCAAAATTTATAAACGAAAAATCCTTCATCCAATCATAGTTATTAACCAATATTGCAGCATTATTTTCATCCGAATTAAAATCTAAAAATCGTGATAAAACAGCTTTAATTCCGGCAACATTTTTCTCCAAAGTTGCTTCATCTAGCAAGTTTCGTTCGTCACTTTTTCCAGATGGATCTCCAATCATTCCAGTCGCACCACCAATTAATGCAATAGGTTTATGACCATGATTGCCCAAATGCACCAAAAGAATTATAGGAACCAAACTACCAATATGCAACGAATCGCTAGTAGGATCAAACCCAATATAAGTGGTAGTCATTTCCTTTAAAAGTTGCTCTTCTGTGCCAGGCATCATATCGTGAACCAAACCGCGCCATTGTAATTCTGTTACCAAATTCTTCATTGTAAAACTATATTTTGCGCAAATATAATGAAAGTCAATCGCAATGCCAATTCAAGACTACTATTTAGCTATAACATTGAGCTTGTCAAAATGTTGAAGCGAATGGCTTGGGCTTTATCAATCCACCATTTTCCTGCTGTCCATTCCAATCTTTTATTAATTGCCTTGGTTTAAACCCAAGGCAATTAATAAAAGGATTTCCATTCCCATCAGGGCTAAAAAAACCTATCTTTTTTCCTTTTGTTAATAACTAAAATTCATAAATTATTTCGTAAATTGTACTTTTGATAAATCTCAAAATCAAATTTAAAACCCAATATTTTAGCGGTTTCATTTGGAATTTGGAATTTTTAATTTGGAACTTTTACATTATGTATTTAATATTCGATACCGAAACCACAGGATTACCCAAAAAATGGGCAGCACCAATTTCAGATACTGACAATTGGCCAAGATGCATTCAAATAGCTTGGCAACTGCACGACAAAATGGGAAATCTTATAGAACATCAAGACTATTTGGTGCAACCACAAGGTTTTAATATTCCGTATGATGCCGAAAGAATTCACGGAATTTCTACCGAATTAGCCCAAAAAGATGGAATTCCTTTGCAAGAAGTTTTAGAGAAATTCAATCTTGCATTGTCTAAATCCAAATTTATTGTTGGTCAAAATTTAGGTTTCGATGTAAATATTATGGGTTGCGAATTCTACCGAATGGGAATTCAATCATCAATGTCGTCAATGCCAATTCTAGATACGTGTACCGAAGTTACAGCATCACTTTTAAAATTACCTGGCGGAAAAGGAGGAAGGTTTAAATTACCAACATTAACTGAACTTCATCAACATCTTTTCAATCAACCATTTGCAGAAGCACACAACGCAACTGCCGATGTAGAAGCAACAACAAGATGCTTTTTTGAACTACTTCGTACCGAAGTTTTTACCAAACAAGAGCTTGAAGTAGAACAAGAATACTTTGAAGATTTTCAGCTAAAAAATCCTAGGTCAATTCAATTAATTGGATTGCAACACATCAATCTTAAAGAAGCAACAGACAAAATTCGTCAGCAATTTGGCGATAAAGAAAATGTATCTATTTCTAAAGAAACATTATCTACTAATAAGCAAATTCTTGTTGATACTCAGTTTGTTCATCTTCATAATCACACCCAGTTTTCTGTATTACAATCTACCATTTCTGTTCAAGATTTGGTAAAAGCTGCTATCAAAAATAAAATGCCAGCAGTTGCAATGACCGATATTGGCAATATGATGGGCGTTTTTCATTTTGTTAGAGATATTTTATACCATAATAAATCGGCAGAAGCCAAAAATAAAATTGCCATTGAAGCAGGAGAAATCCCAGAAGAAACTATAATAAAACCAATTGTTGGTTGCGAATTTTTTGTTTGCGATAATCATAAAGATAAAACTAGAAAAGACAATGGTTATCAAATTGTCTTACTTGCCAAAAACAAAAATGGCTATCACAATTTAGCCAAAATGTCTTCTATTGCTTACACTGAAGGTTTTTATTATGTTCCAAGAATCGACAAAGAAATTATCCAAAAATATAAAGATGACATCATTGTACTTTCTGGAAGTTTGTATGGCGAAATTCCAAACAAGGTTCTAAATCTGGGCGAAAATCAAGCCGAAGAAGCATTACTTTGGTGGAAAGAACAATTTGGTAAAGATTTATACATCGAATTAATGCGTCACAATCAAGAAGACGAAAATCGTGTAAATTCCACTTTAATTGATTTGGCCAGAAAGCATAATGTAAAACTGGTTGCCACCAATAATATCTTTTACATCAATAAAGAAGATGCAAACGCACATGATATTTTACTTTGCGTTCGCGATGGAGAAAAGCAAGCTACACCAATTGGTCGTGGTCGAGGTTACCGATTTGGATTAGACAATAAAGAATATTATTTCAAGTCGAGTGATGAAATGAAGCAACTCTTCAACGATTTGCCCGAAGCAATTGCCACTATTCAAGAAGTGGTTGATAAAATAGAAATTTTTAATTTGGCTCGCGAAGTTTTGCTTCCAATATTCGAAATACCAACTGAATTTATAGTTCATGAAGACGCATCTGATGGAGGAAAACGAGGAGAAAATAAATTTTTACATCATTTAACGTACGTAGGCGCAAAAAGACGATATGCAGAAATTACGCCAGAAATTCAAGAACGTATAGATTTTGAATTACTAACAATTCAAAATTCAGGTTATCCAGGATATTTTTTAATTGTGCAAGATTTCATTGCCGAAGCTAGAAAAATGGGAGTTTCTGTTGGTCCAGGTCGTGGTTCTGCTGCTGGTTCTGTTGTGGCTTATTGTCTCGGAATTACTAATATTGATCCACTTTTATACAATTTACTTTTTGAGAGATTTCTTAATCCAGATAGAGTTTCCCTTCCAGATATTGATATCGATTTTGACGATGAAGGACGAAGCAAAGTTATGGATTATGTAATTAATAAATATGGTTCCAAGCAAGTGGCACAAATTATTACTTATGGTACAATGGCTGCAAAATCATCTGTTCGTGATACAGCCAGAGTTTTAGATTTACCTTTATTTGAAGCCGATAAAATTGCCAAATTAATTCCGCTAAACTTGAATCTTGCCAAAATATTTTCAATGGACGATGCCAAATTAAAAGCAGCATTACGTCCAGAAGATTTTATTAAAGTTAAAGAATTAATTGCACTTGGTAAAGGTGAAGATTTGGGTGGAGAAACCATTCAGCAAGCACAAATATTAGAAGGTAATCTAAGAAATACAGGAATTCACGCTTGCGGAGTTATAATTACACCAAGCGATATTACTAATTTTGTTCCGGTGGCAACTGCCAAAGATTCTGATTTGTATGTTACCCAATTTGATAACTCGGTTGTAGAAAGTGCTGGCTTATTAAAAATGGATTTCTTGGGATTAAAAACCCTAACTTTAATTAAAGATACAGTTAAACTTGTAAAATATAGAACTGGAAAAGATATTGATCCAGATGCATTTCCTATCGATGATGTAAAAACGTATGAACTTTTTCAACGTGGCGAAACGGTTGGAATTTTTCAGTATGAAAGTGCTGGAATGCAAAAGTATATGAAGGAATTAAAACCAACAGTTTTTGGAGATTTAATTGCCATGAACGCACTTTATCGTCCTGGACCAATTGCTTATATTCCAAGTTTTATCAAACGAAAAAATGGCGAAGAAGACATTACTTATGATTTAGATGCGTGTGAAGAATTGCTAAAAGAAACTTACGGAATTACAGTTTACCAAGAGCAAGTAATGCTTTTGTCTCAAAAATTGGCCGATTTTTCTAAAGGTGATGCTGACGTTTTGCGTAAAGCAATGGGAAAAAAACAAAAAGATGTTTTGGATAAAATGAAACCCAAATTCATCGCGCAAGCCGAAGCTAAAGGACACAGCGCAGATAAACTAGAAAAAATTTGGAAAGATTGGGAAGCATTTGCAGAATATGCATTTAATAAATCGCATTCAACATGTTACGCTTGGATTGCTTATCAAACCGCGTATTTAAAAGCGAATTATCCTGCAGAATATATGGCTGCGGTTTTGAGTAATAATATGAGTGACATTAAGCAAGTTTCGTTCTTTATGGAAGAATGCAAGCGAATGGGATTGAAAGTTCTTGGTCCAGATGTAAACGAATCTTTTTATAAATTCACTGTAAACAATGACAACGCAGTTCGTTTTGGAATTGGCGCTGTAAAAGGAGTTGGTGCAAATGCAGTTGATACAATTGTTCAGAATAGAAAAGACGCACCATACAAATCAATATTTGATTTAGCCAAAAAAATTGATTTACGTGCAGCCAATAAAAAAGCATTTGAGAGTCTTGCTTTTGCTGGTGGTTTTGACTGTTTTGAAAACACACACAGAGCACAATATTTTCACATTGAAGGCGAAGGAATTACATTTTTAGAGAAAGCTATTCGTTATGGTTCTAAATTTCAAGAAAATGAAAATTCATCGCAAGTGAGTTTATTTGGCGAAGCAAGTGATGTTCAAATTGCCGAACCAGTTGTGCCACCATGCGACGATTGGAGTACAATGGAAAAATTAGCAAAAGAAAAAGAAGTAGTTGGAATTTATATTTCTGGTCATCCGCTTGACGATTATAAATATGAAATGAGTCAGTTTTGTAATGTAAAATTGATACAGCTCAAAAGTTTAGAAAATTTAATTGGTAAGAGTTTAACCTTTGGCGGAATTGTAACCAATGTGCAATACAGAACTGGAAAAAACGGAAAAGATTGGGCAATGTTCACCTTAGAAGGTTACGATGAAAGCCACGATTTTAGAATTTTTAACGAAGAATACTTAAAATTTAGACATTTCTTGGTTAACAATCAATTTATTTATTTCAAAATTGGAGTAAAAGACGGTTGGGTAAATAGAGAAACAGGTAAAAAATCGGAACCACAAATTTCATTTCAAGATGCTAAATTACTGGCTGATGTGTTACCAACATTTGCAAAAAAATTATCTATACAGTTGAATATTTACGATTTAAAACAGAATTTAATTCA
>NZ_JAYUPK010000112.1:0-17236 GCF_043760115.1 Flavobacterium sp. | reverse complement strand
CGCGATTTTGATAAATTATTTGTAATTCTTCCGTTTGAAAAAGATTTCTTTGAAAAGAAACATAATTTTTCTGTAAATTTTGTTGGTCATCCATTAATTGATGCCATTCAAGACAGAAAAAAATCGGATGAAAATTTATTTAGATTAGAAAATAATTTATCTAACAAACCAATAATCGCAATTTTACCTGGAAGTAGAAAACAAGAAATTTCTAAAATGCTAACTATTATGTTGAGTGTTGTAAACGATTTTCAAGAGTATGAGTTTGTAATTGCTGGCGCGCCAAGTCAAGAATTTTCGTTTTACAAACAGTTTTTAAATGGTAAAAATATAAGTTTTGTAGCCAATAAAACGTATGATTTACTTGAGAATTCCTATGCAGCTTTGGTAACTTCTGGAACTGCAACCTTAGAAACTGCTTTGTTTAAAGTACCAGAAGTTGTTTGCTATAAAGGAAGTTGGATTTCTTATCAAATTGCCAAACGATTAATTACATTAAAATACATTTCACTGGTAAATTTAATTATGGATGAAGAAGTTGTAACTGAATTGATTCAAGAAAAATGTACAAGTAAAAACATCAAAAAAGAATTAAATTTATTGTTAGATAAAACTAACAGAAAAAAAGTTTTAGATAAATATGAAGAATTAGAACAAAAATTAGGCGGTTATGGCGCAAGTAAAAAAACTGCATCTTTAATAATTGAAGCTGTTAAATAACAATTTAAAATTTGAAACGTTATTTATTAAAAACCATTTGATTTGAAACCACTACTCTATTCTTTACTACTTCTACTTCTTTTTGCATCTTGCAAATCAACCTCATCAACTGTTTCGACTTCTAAAAAAACAACTTTAAAAACCAATTCTAATAAATTTATAGTTTTAAAGGAAAAATCTGAAGAACAAAAAGCCAGAATTGACAAAAAAGATTCTAAAGAAATTGAAGTTATAAAAATTGTACCTAACAAAAAACTTGTTGTAAGTAATTATAATTATGATGTAGTTTTATCATCTAATAATGCCAAAAAATTATGTAATCAATTGGTTGATGATGCCTTAAAAAACATTGGTAGTCCTTATAAATCTGGCGGAATTACTAAAAAAGGTTACGACTGCTCTGGTCTAATATTCACAACATTTAAAAATAATGATATTATTTTACCAAGAACATCTATCGACATGTCTAAAATTGGAAGATTTATTGAAGCCAATGATGCTAAAAAAGGCGATTTTATTTTCTTTAAAACCAATGGTAAAACAATTATAAATCATCTTGGAATGATTGTAGATGTTGATAATAATGAAATTAAGTTCATTCATTCTTCATCAAGTAAAGGTGTTATTATTTCTTCAATAAATGAATCATATTATAGTAATTGTATTGCTCAAATTAACAGAATTATAGAATAAATATTAATATTCTTGTTAATTTAAATTAATTGCATACTTTCGAGTAATGAAAGTATTACAATTTCCTTTAATAAAAATTACTTTTTCTTTTCTTTTTGGGATACTATTCTCCCATTTTTCATCAGTATCTTTTGAAATAATTATTTCATTACTTATTGCTAACTTTCTAATTTTAGTTGTTTCGTTTTTTACTTTTAAAAAGAAATTTTTTGGTGTTTTTGCTTTGACAACAGCATTCTTTATAGGTTCATTCTCTTTAATTTGTAATAACGAAACTAGAAATTTAAATCATTATTTGTACAAAATCAATGCTTTTAATGAAGTTTATAATTCTGATTTAACTGTTTTAGAAAAACTAAAAAACACTACTAAAAACGATAGATATATTGTAAAAATAACTTCTTTAAATGACACATTATCTACTGGCGAATTAATTTTAAACATTAGAAAAGAAACTGTTTTGCCAACTATTGCAATTGGTTCGCATTTAAAAGTAAAAGGAAGTTTTTATAAAAATAGAAATCCAAACAATCCCAATCAATTTGATTATGGAAAATATCTAGAAAACAAGCAAATTTATGCTCAAATTTATGCAGATTTAAAAGATATTAAAATTAGTACTATTGAAGATAAAAATTTAAACTTTTATGCTTCAAAAATTAGAAATAAAATAATTGTAAACCTCGAGAAAAATGGATTTTCAAAGTCAGAATTAAGTGTTGTAAATGCATTAATTCTTGGTCAACAACAAGATATTTCTAAAGAAGTTGTACAAGATTATCAATATGCTGGCGCAATTCATGTACTTTCAGTTTCTGGTTTACATGTTGGATTTATTCTACTATTTATTACTTTCCTTCTCAGACCAATTCCAAACACTAAATTTGGTTTAACCTTAAAACTAATAATTGCATTAATTTCGTTGTGGCTTTTTGGGATTTTGGCTGGACTTGCACCATGTGTTATTCGGTCAGTTACTATGTTTTCCTTTGTTGCCGTTGGTTTGTATTTAAGAAGAACAGTAAATATTTATAACACTTTAATGATTTCAATTTTACTGATTTTACTTGTAGAACCATCTTATTTGTTTGACATTGGTTTTCAATTGAGTTATGTTGCTTTATTTTTCATCATCTGGTTACAACCTTTATTAGCAAGTATTTGGACTCCAAAAAGCAAATTCATAAATTATTTTTGGGAAATAATAACAGTTTCATTTGCAGCACAAATTGGAACTTTACCAATAACAATTTACTATTTTCATCAATTTCCTGGATTATTTTTTATCACTAATTTAATTATTTTACCAGCATTAACTTTTATTTTAGCGTTAGGAGTTTTAGTATTATCACTTGCTGCATTTGATGTTGTTTGGTTTCCAATGATGAAATTATTAGAAGTTAGCATTTCTATTTTAAACAAAATTATTAGTTGGGTTGCATCGTTTGAAAATTTTATTTTTAAAGATATTTCTGTATCAACTTTAATGATGATTTGTGGATATTTTTTAATTTTTGGATGGATAATTTGGTTTCAAAAACCATCATTTAAAAAATTATCTTTTGCATTTTTAAGTATTATTTTGTTTCAAATAGTTACCATTTACACAAAATATGACAACCAAAAAGCAACTGAATTTATAGTTTTTAGCAAGAGTAAAACGTCAATAATTACAGAACGAAAAGGACAAAGAGTTTCACTATATAGTAATGATAGTATATTGAAAAATGTATCTGATAATTTGGCAATAAAATCTTATTTAGTAGCGAATTTTTGTTCCATTAAAAATAAAAAATCTATTGGAAACTTGTTTTATTTTAAAGGAAAAAAAATATTATTATTAGACAGTTCAGCCGTTTATTTGAATGATAAAAAACCAGATATCTTAATTTTGACACATTCTCCAAAGTTGAGTTTGGAACGTGTTTTTAAATCTTGGAAACCAGAGCAAGTTGTTGTTGATGCTTCTAATTTTAAATCGTATATAAAAATTTGGAAAGCTACTTGTGAGAAAGAAAAAATCCCTTTTCACGCGACTGGCGAAAAGGGATTCTATAAATTATAAACTAAAAATTAAGCTTTTTTCTTAGTAACTTTTTTCTTAGCGGCTTTAACTTCTTTTTTTGTTGGTTTTGGGTTTGGAACAAATTTACTAATGATTTCATTAGCTGTTTTTAACCATACAGTTGGTCCACCAGCTAAATAACCAGTACTTCCAAGTTGTTCAAAATTAATTTTATTATCTAATAATGTAGGTTTTGCAAACCAAACTGTTGGATAACCACGAACGGCAAATGTCTGTTGCAATTTCAAATTTTGATCTTTAATTTCTTGAGGTAATTGCTTATTTCTAGGATAATCAAGTTCTACTAAAACCACTTTATCTTTAGCCCAAGCAATAAATTCTGGAGTTTTAAAAACTTCTTTTTGCAAACGAATACACCAACCACACCAATCACTACCTGTAAAAAATAGAAAAAGAGGTTTGCTTTCTTGGTTAGAAATTTCAATTGCTTTGTTTAAATCGGTATGCCATGTTAACTCTTCTTGCGCATATGATGAAAAACTTGCAAGAAAAAGAATTAGTACTATTGTTACTTTTTTCATTTTATATTTTTATGTTGTTAAACTTGTTTTCAAAAATAATGCCGAAAATAAGAAATTTATTTTACTTCTTGCATAACTTTCTTCAATAGTGGCGAAATAAGGATTAATAAAATTCCAGCTCCAATTGCAATATATCCAATGCTTTGATATCCATCTGTATATTGAATAAGTTTTTGAGAATTGGTTAAATTTTCTCCAGTAGAATCACCTTTTGCTAAAGCTGCACCAATCAATCCTGCACCATATTGACCATAAGCACTTGCTAAAAACCAAGTTCCCATCATCATTCCTGTTAATCTTTTTGGAGATAATTTAGTAATCATTGATAATCCTATTGGTGACAAACACAATTCTCCAACGCTTATTACTAAATAGGCAAAAAGGAACGTCCAAAGTGGTGTTAATCCATTGGGAGTTGCTAAAAATTTACTCCAGTAAAAAACTAAAAATCCTAATCCTAAAATTAAAAATCCTAGTCCAAATTTTACTATTGTATTTGGTTCTGCCTTCTTTTTACTTAAATAAATCCATAAAAAACCTATTACTGGTGCTAAAGCTACAACCCAGAGAGCATTAATAGAATTATTAACTTGAGTCATATTTAATCCTTGACTATTTACATTTCCATTAGCAAAGAAATTTAAAGAACCACCACCTTGTTCAAAAAACGACCAAAATAATGCAGAAAATAATATCAAAATGATTGCTACAAGTAATTTCCCGAATTCTTCTTTTTTAACTTTTGACAAAATTATTCCTAAATAAGTCAAAATAATAACTGCAATTGTAATCATAAACAAATCACTAAATTGAACTAAATAAGGCAATAAATTTCCAGATTCATCTTTTAAAAACACACCGTTAGCATCTTTCAAATTTCCAAAAAGAAATGTAAAATCAATATCAAATGGATAATACACCATAATAAAGAAAAAAGGAATAAATAATAATGAACCTAGATAAACCATCAAATTATTAGAAATTCCTAAAGCTGATTTTTCAAATAATTTTTCAGGAAATGGAGGAAGACCAATTGGACCCAAATGCTTTTGAGTTTTCATAAATAATCCCAAACCCATTAACATACAAACTCCTGAAAGTGCAAAACCTAAAGACCAACTAACTGATGTACCAATATAAGCAATTGTAAGTCCACTAAGTAAAGCTCCTATATTTATACCTGAATAAAATAATGAGAAACCTGCATCTCTTCTTGGATCGTCATCTTTATATAAAGAACCAACCATTGTTGATATATTTGGTTTAAAAAATCCATTACCAACAATAAGTATACTAATTCCCAAATAAAAAGAAAATGCTCCTGGTATTGCCATAATAAAAGTCCCAATTGCCATCAAAATTCCACCCCAAAAAACAGATTTTCTAAAGCCAAAAATTCTATCAGCAAACATTCCGCCAACAAATGCCATTGCATAAATAAAAGCTTGAATTAATCCATACTTTTTATTGGAGGTACTTTCTGCATCGTCTCGATATTTTTGTTGCGAGGTTTCTATATAATATCGAGGATGATCCTGAGATAATTCTTCTTTATTCAATTTTTGAAATTCAATTTTTTTAGATTCTAATTCGTTAATTGATAATGGATTATAATCCGCAGTAAGTATTAAATGTGAAATGTATAATGCTAATAAAGCTCTCATTCCGTAAAAAGTGAATCTTTCCCACATTTCTACCATAAACAAATGCCATAATTGCTTAGGATATTTTCCTTTAAAATTTTGTATTTCTTCAAGTGTAAGACTGTTCTCCATAATTAAATTTAGTTTGGTAACAAATATAAAAAAACCTCTGAAAAATCAGAGGTTTTGAAATTTATTTTATATAATTTTATTGAACATTATTTTCTCTCATAACACCATTTAGCCATTTTAACATTAGGAATAATGCAACTGCTGCTGCTAACACTAATCCGAAATTTAAATAAAAGAAATTTTGTTTTTCTGGCATTGATTCCCATAGTGACGATAACATTCCAGATAATTTATTACCTACAGAAATTGCTAAGAAAAATCCTCCCATCATTAATGCTGTAATTCTTGGTGGTGAAAGTTTAGAAACCAGTGATAATCCCATAGGAGAAAGACATAACTCTCCAATTGTAATAACACCATAAGATGCAATTAACCACCAAGAACTAGCTTTCATTGTCATATCGTTAGTCGCAAAAACAGCTCCAACCATTACTAATGCTGATAATGCAGTAATTACTAAACCTAAAAATATTTTTGTTGGCGTACTTGGTTCTTTCTTTTTTCTTCTCATAAAACCAAAAAACCCAACTATTAACGGAGTTAAAACAACTACCCAAAACGGATTGATTGATTGGTATAATTCTGTTGAATACAATTTTAAATTTGTTCCTTTTGCAGGAACTTGATCTCCAGGTAAAGTAGCAAAGTATTTTCTAGAACTTTCTAATTGACCTATTTCATTTGAAAAAGCACCTTTAGCTTTTAATTCTTCAGCAGAAACTGCAGGCATTGCTTCTTCTTTAGCACGCATTTCTTTAATAGTTGTATCAAATGTGGCTTGGTCTGACGATACAATATCATTATTTACAACAACTTGTGCCATTCCTACTTTATCGGCAACATTTGAAACTGCTGCTGGCATATTTCTATCAGTATGATCTTCTGCCCAAACGGTTAATGCATCTCCATTTTGATGAAAAATTGCAAAGAATAAAATTACACATGTAAATACTGCCAATAGTGCTTTTATTGCTCTACTTTCTTTAGCTTCTGCTGTAAATGCAAGATAAATAAAGAATCCTATTACAGGCAAACATCCGATTATAAAAGCATCATTAGTATCTGAACCTAAAAAATTTCCTGGTATCATGTAGCCAATTATTCCAAAAATAAACATTGGAAGAACTGTTAATCCTAATATTTTGGTAGTTGGCATATCACCAGCTTGAACTGGTTTAATAATGTCAACATGTTTTATGTGTTTTGTACCTAATAAAAATATTGCGACTCCAACTAACATACCTACACCAGCTGCAGCAAAAGCATGTCCCCAACCATAGTTGATTCTCATGTAAGCAGCAACAAAATTACAAATGAAAGCTCCGATGTTAATTCCCATATAAAAGATGTTGTAACCAGCATCTTTTTTGTCTTTCATGTCTTCACCACTATACAAGTTTCCAACTAGTGTTGAAATATTTGGTTTAAAGAATCCGTTTCCTAGAATTATAAAAAGTAAGGCAATATAAAAAGTTGTTGTGCTGTGAATTGATAGTAAAAAATATCCTGTAGACATCATTAATCCACCAATTACAATTGATCTTCTGTAACCTAAAATTCTATCTGCTAACAATCCGCCAATAAAAGGAGTTAAATAAACTAATCCTAAATAAGTTCCGTAAATATCTGATTTTTTTGCAGAATCAAATCCCATTCCTCCATTATTCCATCCATCAATCATATAAAGCGAAAATATTCCGAGCATTAAATAATACCCAAATCGTTCCCACATTTCGGTTCCGAATAAATACCAAAGTCCTTTTGGATGTCCTGTTTTTACTGTTGTTTCATTCATTTTTTAATTGTTTTTATTATTGGTTAGGTTGGTATGTTTTACTTTAATTTTATTTAGCATAAAATCAGTAATTGTAATTATCTTAGTTTTATTAATTATTTCTAAAACTAATAAATCTTTATCTCCAGTTAATAAGTAATGTGCATTACCATCAACCGCTAAATTTAGCAAAAAATTGTCTTTTAAATCGCGACAAGTATCAATTTGTGAAGTAATTTCAATTTTTTCACCTTCGTTTTCAAATAACTCATAAATTAATCCAACAGATTCAGCATCAAAATATTTTACAAATTTAGGTCGATTTACCACTTTTTCAATTTCATTTATTAGTTGATTTGAGTATAACAATATGATTTTACTTTCTATAATAAAAAGAAATGAACTTAATTTTTTTGAAATGAGAAAACTAATCCAAAGATTAGTATCAATCACTATTTTTTGTTTTTTCATCATACATCTCTTTTCTAACAATTTCCACTTCGGTTGTAATTTCTTTCATACTTGGAGCTTCGTCCGAAAATTTACGAGTTTTCTGTAGTAGTCTTCTCAATGTAGATTTTGGATCATTTATTTCAATCAAATCCAAATCAACTAAATCTGCAATCAATTTTCTTGCCTTTGGGTTTATAATATTTATTGATATTGTTTCCATATTTATTTATTTATCATTAAAATTGTATTGCTTCAAAAATATCTTCAAATTGGCTGTCGTATTTAGTTTCCAAATCTTTTATTTGAATTTGAAAATTTTTTATATTTAACAAGGTTCTTCTTAATGCCACAAAAGCTCTAACAATCGCGATATTCATTTTTCTTGCTTTTGGGCTTCTTAAAACACTTGCTAACATTGTAACTCCGTGTTCTGTAAAAACATAAGGCAGGTATTTTCCAGTTCTATTTTTTGGTAAATCCATCATCACAGTTTGTGATGATGAAAACGAAAATGCTGACGATGACGACAGTTCTTCCCATTCCTCTTTTGTCAATCTGAACATAAAATCTTCAGGAAAACTTTCAATATTTCTTTTAATCGCTTGATTCAAAACACGAGTCTCAACTTCATAAAGTTCGGCTAAATCACAATCGAGCATAACTTTAATTCCGTTTATCTCATGAATTTTATTTTGAATCGAAACTATTTGCATTCCTACAACTTCTCTTTAATAAAATTCGTCATTTTATAGTACAATTGAATTCTGGTTTTTCCGCCATAAATTCCGTGATTTTTATCTGGATACAGTGCCCAATCAAATTGTTTATTGGATTGCACTAAAGCTTCAATCATTTGCATAGAATTTTGAACGTGTACATTATCATCTGATGTTCCGTGAATTAAAAGATAATTTCCTTTTAATTTATCGGTAAAATTTATTGGCGAATTACTGTCATATCCACTGGCGTTTTCTTGTGGCGTTTGCATATATCTTTCGGTATAAATGCTGTCATAAAATCTCCAATTGGTAACTGGCGCAACGGCAATGGCTGTTTTAAAAACATCTGAACCTTTTAAAATACAATTACTCGCCATAAATCCACCATACGACCAGCCAAATATACCAATTCTAGTTTTATCTACATAAGAATAATTTCCTATTACTTTGGCAGCATCAATTTGGTCTTCAACTTCATATTTTCCTAATTCTTTTTGAGTAATTTTCTTGAAAGCTGCACCTTTAAAGCCAGTTCCACGACCATCAACACAAGCAATAATATATCCATTTTGTGACAACATCATAAACCACATATCGTTGGTGTCTAACCAATTATTTGCCACTTCTTGTGAACCTGGACCAGAATATTGATACATAAAAACTGGATATTTCTTGGTTGCATCAAAATCTTTTGGCTTAATCATCCAAGCGTTTAATTTGTTTCCTTTTTCTGTAGTAAGTTCGAAAAATTCTTTGTTTGGAAGATTATATTTTTTTAATTTTTCTGATAAAGCATCATTATTAACAATAGATTGCACTTGTTTTCCATCTTTAGAATTATTCAAAGTGTAATTTGTTGGAATAGTTGCATTAGAAAAAGTATTGATAAAATAATCAAAATTAGGACTTAAAGTTGCAGAATTCGTTCCTACTTGTTGCGATAATTTTACTTTCGTTTTTCCGTTAAGCGAAATTTTGTAAACATCACGAATTGTTGATCCGTTTTCTACCGATTGATAATAAATAGTTTTATTTTTTTCGTCAAAACCATAATAAGAAGTTACTTCCCAATTGCCTTTGGTAACTTGATTTTTTAATTTTCCTGTTTTATCAAATAAATAAATGTGATTAAAACCATCTTTTTCTGATGTCCAAATAAAGCTATTGTCTTTTAAAAAGGTTAAATTATCAGTTACATCAACATAAGCTTTGTCTTTTTCATTCATTACAACTTTAGCAATTCCAGTAGTTGCATCTACAAATAGTAAATCTAAATTATCCTGATGACGGTTTAAAACTTGAATACATACAATATTGGCATCGTTTGTCCATTTCATTCTTGCAATATAAAAATCTTGGTAATTGCCAAGATTGATGTCTTTTTTAGATTTTGCATTAACATCATATATATGTAGTGAAACTGTAGCGTTTTTTTCACCAGCTTTTGGATATTTAAAAGTTTCAACCGTTGGATACAATTCTTTTTTATAAATATTCATTGTAAATTCTGGAACTTCACTTTCGTCAAAACGTATAAATGCTATTTTTTTTGAATCTGTACTCCAGTCGAATGCTTTTACAAATGCAAATTCTTCCTCATAAACCCAATCAGTAATTCCGTTGATAATTGAATTTTTCTTTCCGTCAGAAGTAATTTGAACTGTTTGTTTGGATGCAATATTATAAACAAATAAATCATTTGCTTTGGCAAAAGCCACTTTTAAACCATCTGGAGAAAGTGTTGGTTCTTGAACTTGTTCAAACAATTTAGATAATTCTTTTGTAGTTGAATTATAAAGATAATAATCAGCAGTAAACGAATGGCGAAAAATTGGATTGGTATTGTTAGCAATTAAAATTTGCTTTTCGTCTTTACTAAAAGTGTAACTATCAATTCCATCTGACAATGCTGGAAAACTTTTTGTATCAATTAAAGTAGTAACTTTTTTGAGAGTTGCATAATCGTACAAATCTATTTGCTGACTTTTAGAAGCTTTATCAGAATTTAAAATGGTGTACTGATTGGTGTTTTTCATTGCTTGTAATTCGTCCATTCCTTTGGTTCGAAAAGCACCTGTATATATTTCTTCAATAGTTATTTTTTGCTGCGCAACTACCGAAATATTTACTAAAAATAGTAGTGTAAAAAGTTTAATTGATTTCATTTTTTTAATTAATTATAAACAACACCAATTTTAGTGAAAAATTTGCAAATAAAGGTATTTTTTTATGTTAAATGCAATTTTTATATCTAATATTTTTATCTAAAACGAAATATAACAATAAAATGTAAAGCGTATCTTTACAAAAATATAGCCAAAATCATTTCAACATGAACAACGCCATTGCAGGATTTTCTAAACTAAGTAAAGAAGAAAAAATAAATTGGATTGCAAAAGAGTATTTTTCTAACCCAAGTGAAGCCATTTCAATAATAAAACAATACTGGAATAGCGATGATAATTTGCAAAAATTACATGATGATTTTATAGAAAATACTATTACCAATTTCTATTTACCATTGGGAATTGCTCCAAATTTTCTTGTAAACGGAAACTATTTTTCAATTCCAATGGTAATTGAAGAAAGTTCTGTAGTTGCTGCTGCATCTAAATCGGCAAAATATTGGAGTACTCGTGGCGGATTTAAAGCCACAGTTTTAAACTCTGAAAAAATTGGACAAGTACATTTTATTTACAAAGGTGATTCAGAAAAACTAGAAAAATTCTTTTCTCAAACAAAAAATAAATTCTTTTCTTCTACTGAAAGCATTACTAAAAATATGCAAAAACGTGGTGGTGGAATTTTAGATGTTGAACTTAGAAATAAAACTAATAATCTAGAAAATTACTATCAAATTCATGCTACTTTTGAAACTAAAGATAGTATGGGAGCAAATTTTATAAATTCATGTTTAGAACAATTTGCTAAAACTTTGAAAGAAGAAGCTTTACTTTTTTCTGATTTTACTGAAAATGAGAAAAATATTGAAGTCATAATGAGTATTTTATCTAATTATGTTCCTAATTGCATTGTTCGAGCTGAAGTTTCTTGTAAAATTGAAGAATTAGTAGATAAAAATATTTCTAATCCAAGAGAATTTGCCGAGAAATTTATTCAAGCCATTCGCATTGCAGAAGTTGAACCTTTTAGAGCTGTAACTCATAACAAAGGAATAATGAATGGTGTAGATGCTGTAGTTCTTGCTACAGGAAATGATTTTCGAGCTGTAGAAGCTGGAGTTCACGCTTATGCATCAAGAAATGGCAACTATTCTAGTTTATCTCATGCTACAATTGAAAATGATATTTTTACTTATTGGTTAGAAATTCCATTAGCTTTAGGAACAGTTGGTGGTTTAACTTCGTTGCATCCATTGGTAAAAATGGCTTTAGAGATTTTAGGAAAACCATCTTCGCATGAATTAATGCAGTTGGTTGCTGTTACTGGATTGGCTCAAAATTTTGCTGCTTTGCGCTCTTTAACTACAACTGGAATTCAAGAAGGACATATGAAAATGCATATTAATAATATTTTAAATCAGTTTGAGACATCTTATGAAGAACGTAAATTGATAAAAACCCATTTTGAAAATAATGCAATATCACATTCGGCAGTAGTTGAATTTATTGAAAATTTAAGGAAATAACACTTAGAAAAACTCAGTAAGATATAGTGACAAAAAAGATTAATAATTTAGCACTAAATAATATAAATTAAATAGTTTTAGTATTAAAAGATACTGAAACAAGTTCAGTATAAATGAAAAAAGAATTCTACAGTAACGGAAAACTATTAATAACAGCAGAATATATAGTTCTTGATGGTGCAAAAGCATTGGCATTACCTACAAAATTTGGTCAGAATTTAATTGTTGAAGAAGCTCAAAATAAAGTTTTTAATTGGACAAGTTTTGATGCTGATGGAAGTATTTGGTTTAAAGATACAATTCAGTTTGCATCAATAGTTAGCAAAGAACAGTTTGATGATACAAAAAACATCAAAAATACTTTAATAGAAATTTTGCACGAAGCTTATAATTTAAATTCTAATTTCATTAAAAATTCTGATGGTTATACTATTTCAACTGAATTAACTTTTCCAAAATTTTGGGGTTTGGGAACTTCTTCTACCTTAATTAATAATATTGCGCAATGGTTGAACATTGATGCTTTTACTTTACTTAAAAACAGCTTTGGTGGAAGTGGTTACGACATTGCTTGCGCTCAAAATAATACTCCAATTCTTTATCAAATAATTGATGATAAACCTGTAGTTGAAAATATAATATTTGAGCCAAATTTCACTAAAAATATCTATTTTGTATATCTTAATAAAAAACAAAGTAGTAAATCGGCAATTGCATCTTATTATAAAAAGCAAGCATCTGTATCGAAAACTATCGAAAAAATTAATGCAATTACTAAACTAATTATTAAAACTGAAAGTGAATTAGAATTTGCAGAAGCATTAAAAAAACACGAAGCAGAAATGAGTTTGATTTTAGAATTACAAACGGTTCAAGAAGTATTATTTTATGATTTTAATGGTATAATAAAAAGTCTTGGTGCTTGGGGTGGAGATTTTGTTATGGTAATTTCTAAAGAAAATCCAACAGAATATTTTACCAAAAAAGGATTTACAATAATTCTACCTTATAAAGATATGATATTGTAAAAAACAAAAAATCCTGATTGCTCAGGATTTCTTTATTGTAATGAAAATAGATTATTAATAAAAATCTACTCTGCTATCTTTAATGTCTGCATTTGTTTTTAAAGCTGGTAAAACTCTGCCAACTCCTTGCGCTGCATTTCCTTTTAATTTATTTACGAAATCATCATACTTAGGCAATTTTGGCGCTTTAGTAACTGATTTAGTTTTTACAACATAAACACCGCTTGCACCTTCAATTGGAGCAGAAACTTTATTTACTGCTGATCCAAATGCTGTACCTACAACTTTAGTTTCCATACCAACATTAGGCAAAACAGCATTATCAACTGTAGATGCTGCACTGTTTAAAACTGTCGTTTTATTATTTTTAGCAATAGTTTCTAGAGATGTTCCAGACATTTTTGTCATTATTTTTTCGGCTTTCTTTTTATTTTTAATGATACCTTCAACAAGTGGTCTTGCATCTTCGGCGGTCATTAATCCTTTTTCATTAACCTTTTTAAGTCTTGCAATTACGTTTCCTACGTTAACAACTTCAAATCTTTTAACGTCACCAACACTAGTTTTTTTATCGTAAGCCCATTTAATAATTTGTCTTTGGTTTCCAACAGCTCCAAATGCTTCATCCATTGGTTTTGCTTTAATTGCAGGATTTACTGTTAACTTTTCTGCTTTAGCAACTGCTGCAAAATCTTTTTCATTAGCATCCATTTCAAATTTGGTTGCTTTTGTATACATAGTATTTGTGGTAGTTTCTGATGGTTCAATTTTTACAGCTACAGTTGCTAATCTAACAGCATCTTGTTTGTCTGTAACGTTTATAATATGGTAACCAAATTCTGATTCAACCAAACCAATTTTTCCTATTGAATTATTAAATACAAAATCGTTAAAAGGTTTAACCATTTGGTTTGGTCCAAAATATCCTAAATCGCCACCTTGTTGAGCCGATGAATCATCAGAATTAGTCAATGCTTCCATCATAAAACTTCCAGGATTTGCAAGTACTCTTGCTAATATTGCATCTGCTTTTACTTTAGCTTCTTCTTTAGTACGTTTTTCTTTTGGAGTTGGACCTTGAATTCCTTCCCAACTAATTAAAACGTGACTTGCTTTAGCTTTAGCTCCAGATTTTTTACCCATAGATTTAGAAAGACTGTAATAGTTTCCGTTAATATAAGGTCCGTAAATTTCACCTGCTGGCAAATTGTATAATGCATCTGCAAATTGTGCTGGTAAATCTTGTTTAGCAACATAAGTAGAATCATAAGGAACTTCTGAATTTGCTCCAACAAATTCTGCAACATTTGTAGCATTTTTAAAACTTGGTAATGTATCGTTAACTTTAGTTTGTGTATTAAAGACAATACTTCCATTTAACAATCCATCAATTTTAGCTTTAACTTCATCTTGATCTGCTTTGGATGGTTTGTCTTCTATTAAAACATATTCTATTTCGCGCGTTTCTTCTGCTTTGTAACGTTTTTCATTTTTCTTTACATATTCTAAAATATCTGCATCGGTAACTTTTACATCGCTATCTTTAATGGAAGAATATGGCACAGCAACATAATCAAAGTTAACTTTATTAGTTTCCATTTCATATTTAAACTTACCTTCAGCAGCTGTTGTGTACATTCCTGCTTTTATCAAAGTGCTGTAAATAGCAAACTTTGAGTTTATTTCTGCATCTTTTTCTTTACTTTCAAGAAATTCTTTTTGCTGTGGATTAGATTTAAAATATTCTTTAAATTTATTTAAATCAAATTTTCCTAATTCGTTTAAAAACGCTGGATTTTGTCCAATATTTTGATCTTTTTTAAGATTATCAATTAAATGCTTGTCTGTAGTTTTAATTCCAGCTTTTTCAAATTGGTCTGAAATTAAAGCTACTGCTATTTCTTGATTCCAAACTTGTTCTGCTGCTTGAATTGTTGTAGGAGTTTGTCCGTTTTGACCTGGATTTTTTTCAGTATTTGCTACTTTTATTCTAAAATCGTCAAATGCTATATCCTTTCCGTTGATACTTCCTACTTCGTTAGATTGACTTTTAAAACCGTTTGAAAACAAATCTTGCACAATAAATGCTAATAAAGCAAATGCTATAATACCTATCAAAAGCGCTGATCTTTTTCTAATATTTGATAAAACTGCCATTTTTATATTTGTTAATTTTTAATTCAGTTTGCGAAAATACAATTATCTATTAAATAATTATAGTTTATGGATATATTTTACGTTAAAAAGTCGATTTTTTTTATTCCTACTCTAAAATGGTCATTTTTACTACATCAATTTTTGTATTTGTAGCTTCTTCAACCTTAAAATGATAGTTATCAATTGTTATATCGTCTCCTTTTAACGGAATTTCTTTTGTAAAATCTACAATAAATCCTCCTAATGTTCCATAAGAATCATTTTCTGGAATAGAAAGTTTGTATTGCTCGTTTAAATATGCTACATCTAATCTTGCAGAAAAAATATAGTTTTTATCGTCTAATTGTTGTTCTATAAGTTTTTCATCCTCATCGTGTTCATCTTCAATTTCACCAAAAAGTTCTTCAATAATATCTTCAACAGTAACAATACCAGATGTTCCACCATATTCATCTAAAACTACAGCTACACTTTTTCTTTTTTTAGTTAATAAATTTAATCCATCTTTAATAAAAATAGTTTCTGGAATATATTCTACTGAAATCATTATAGATTTTATGGTTCTAGGTTTTTTAAACAATTCAAATGAATGTACGTAACCTATTATATCGTCTAGTGAATTTTGATAAATTAAAATTTTAGAATATCCTGTTTTAATAAATAATTCTCTTAATTCTGTAACAGAATCGTATAGTTCCATTGCAACCAACTCGGTTCGTGGCGTCATTATATCTCTAGCTTTTACACCAGAAAATTCTAATGCGTTTTGAAAAATTTGAATTTCAGAATCTATATTATCATGATCTTCAACGGTACTCATTTGTTCGTTTATGTAGTTTCCTAATTCTGATTTACTAAAAAAAGAGGGCACATAATCACCTTGAGTATTGAAGAATTTTTTTAAAATAATATCCGAAATCCAAATTATAAATGAAGAGAAAAAATATAAAATTTTATAAAAAACATACGCCGGAATTGCTAAAATTTTTAAAATAGTGTTGGCATATATTTGAAAAAAAACTTTAGGTAAAAACTCGGCAGTTAGTAAAACTATTAATGTAGAAATTACTGTTTGAATTAATAAATTGGTAAAATCGGAAAAATTATAGTTTAAAGATTTTATCCATTTCATTACTAAATCTCCCATAAAAAACCCATATACTACCATTGAAACATTGTTTCCAACTAGCATTGTAGCAATGAATTTAGATGGTTTTTCGGTAAGTTTAGTAAGTATTTTAGAAAGAAAGTTGTCTTGTTTTTTTTCTATTTCAAGATAAATTTTATTAGATGAAATGAAGGCAATTTCCATTCCAGAAAAGAAGGCGCAAAGTAATAAACACAATACAATTACTCCTATTTCCATTATTATTTAGGTTGATTAGTGTTGTTTCTATCTTCAAATTTTTTAGCAAATCTGTTTCTAAAAAAGAATAGAAAAAATGCAACTACTGCAAATGCGACACTTAACCAAGGTTTTTCGGGATTATTCCATTTAGAAAACGCATCGTAAAGCATTACAAATCCAAGAACTAAATAAATATATTTTGTAAAATTAAGGTATTTCATAATTAATTAGAGTTTTGTACTTCGCCAGATATTCTTTGCGAATTTATTATTTTAAAATCTTTACTAAAATCTACACCTTCACCATAAGACAA
>NZ_JAYUPK010000111.1:0-6093 GCF_043760115.1 Flavobacterium sp. | reverse complement strand
TCATTCCAGTTTCTGCATTTTGTCTAAATCCAATTGACGCTGCATTTTTACGACCGTACAAATTGTAAATGCTAAAAACCCATTCGCTTTGCCACTTTCTACCTTTGTTTTTTCTTGGAGTTAATGTTGCAGAAATATCTAAATGATGATAGGTAGGAAGACGATTTTCGTTTCTTAAATTATAACTTGGAACAGTAATACCAAGATATTGATATTGTGCACTTGGATAAGTTACAGGTTGACCAGTTTGCAGGGCAAAATTGGCTCCAAACGTCCATTTTTCTGATAATTTATACGATGCAGTTGTGGCAAGATTATGCGTTTTATCGTAAACAGAATTGTACCATTCGCCATTGTTAATTCCTACTTCTTGTGGCGTTCTTCCCGGAGTTTGTTGTTGCGATTTAGACAAAGTATACGATATCCAACCTGTAAGTTTTCCTTCGTTTTTGCGAAGCATAAATTCTAAACCATAAGCTCGCAATCTTCCGTTAAGAATTACTTGTTCTATAGCATCGTTTGCAATTAAATTGGCACCATCAATATAGTCAATTCTATTAGCAACTTTTTTATAAAACGACTCTATTTCTAGTGAATACATATCGTTTTTAAAATTTTTAAAATAACCAATAGCTACTTGATCTGCAATTTGAGGTTTTATAAAAGTATCACTTGGTGTCCAAATATCTAATGGTGTTGGCGATGAAGTATTAGAAATTAATTGTAAATATTGAACCATTCTGTTGTAACTTAGTTTTACAGATTGATTGTCGTTTAATTGATATGCAACTGCTGCTCTTGGTTCAAGATTATTAAAATTGGCAATAGATTTATTTTTTTCAAATGATTTTGTTCCAATTGGTGTAGCAGTTTCATACACTTGTTGGTTTGGATTATACAATACCGGATTGTTATCTTGATACACATTTATATCTGACGCACCTAAACGGTAAAATAAACTATAACGCAAACCATAAGAAAGTGATAATTTTTTAGAAACTTCTTGTTCTGCATCAATATAAAATGCTGGTTCAAAGGCATTTTTCTTTTCTAATTGTTTAAAACTAATTCCAGATGATGCATCGGTTGGTTTTAATGTTCCTGGATTAAAGTTATAATAAATGGCATTTACACCATAGTTTAATTTTAAATTATCTGAAATGTAATTTTTAAAATCGTATTTTAAATTGTAGTTTTTTATGCCAGAATCCCATTTAAAACCAACATCTTGAATGGTTAATCCGTAATAATAATCGCTGTAAATTAATGAAAGATTAGAAAATAATTTATCAGAAAATAAATGATTCCAACGCAAGTTAAGAGTTGCATTGCCATAAGTATTGGAAAAACTTTTGTTTAAGGTAAAAACATCTCTACCAAAATAACTAGACAAGTAAAAGTTGTTGTTGGCGTTTAATTTATAACTAAATTTTGCATTTAAATCATAAAAGTAAACCGTATTATTTTTTTGTTCTTCGGATAATTTTAAAAATAAATGTGCATACGAAGCTCTTCCGCCAATTAAAAACGAACCTTTGTCTTTTACAATTGGACCTTCAGCAAGTAATCTACTAGAAATTAATCCAATTCCGCCATTCATATGAAATCCTTTACTGCTACCATCTTTTTGATAAATGTCTAAAACTGATGATGCTCTTCCACCAAACTTGGCAGGAATTCCACCTTTATATAATTTTAAATCTTTTATTGCATCTGGATTAAAAACTGAGAAAAATCCGAAAACGTGCGATGAATTAAAAATATTGGCTTCGTCTAACAAAATTAAATTTTGATCTGCGCCACCACCACGAACATTAAAACCAGATGCACCTTCGCCAGCATTAGTAACTCCAGGTAGTAATAAAATAGATTTTAAAACATCAACTTCGCCTAGAACCACTGGCATTTTTTTTATGGAAGAAATAGAAAGTTTGTTAACACTCATTTCTGCTTTTCTAATGTTGGTTGCTTTTTTATTTGCATCAATTACAACTTCTTCTAATACTTCATCTTCTGATGAAATTTTGAAATTACTTTTACTATTTTTATCTAAATTAATAGTTTCTTCTATAGTTTTAAATCCTAAATAAGATATTTGAACTGTATAATTTCCTTTGGGAATTGTTATTGAATAAAAACCATATTCGTTGGTTGTTGTAAAAGAATTTATCTCTTTAATAAAAATATTTACTCCAATTAAAGTTTCATTATTTTTAGCATCGATAATAGTTCCGCTAATAGTAAATTTCTCTTGAGAGAAAGAGTTGAAACTAAAAAATAGGAGTAAAAATGGAAAGATTTTTTTTAAGCTAATCATAAATTGGATTTTAAATTGCAAATTTGACTCTTTAGAAAAACAATTGTTACACAACAGATGTTAATGTATGGTTAAATAATTAATTATCAGATTCGCTATACTTTCTGATATTTTTACAATTAGATATAACATTGTCTTTTCTTTTTGCAAATATTAAATCTTTATAGGTAAAAATAGGTTTGAATTATAAATCAGAACTAACTTTAATTTGTTGATTTGTAGCACTTAAGAAACTTTTTTAAATTCAGATGGCGTTTTTCCTGTAATTTTTTTAAAAGTTGTGTTGAAAGCCGATTTAGAATTAAAACCAACTTCATATCCAATTCCAATTAAGGTTAAATTATTTTTACTTGGATCTAATAACAGTTTTTTAGATTCTTCAATTCTATACCTATTAATGAACTGGTAAAAATTTTCATTAAAACCATTGTTGATAGTGTAAGAAATTAAATGTGGCGTAGTTTGTAGTTCATTGGCTAATTTTATTAAGCTAAATTCAGAGTCAAGAAATGGTTTTTTTAAAGTCATAATCTTTAATAATTCTGATTTATTTTCTTCCAATTTTTCATCCGAGATTAATTTTTTTCTACTATCTGATGAATTTAATTCTTCAATAATTTCGATAATTTCTTCTTTTTGATTTGGTAAAAATGGATAAATTTCTTTTTGTTTTATAAAATCATAAGCAATAAAGAAAACTCCAATTAATAAAAAGAAATTTATTAGTGAAAAATGATGAGAAGAAATTTCAAATAACATATCTATAATCCAAATTATAATTAAACCATTAACAATTATTACAATATTTTCCAACCATTTTAAATCAATATTTTCAGTATTTGAACTAAATATTTTAATGTTTTGTTGGTGTTTTTTTAATTTTTTATAGGTTAAAAAACCATAAATAAGTAGCAGAAGAATAAATGAATAATTTAAAATTTGATACGATAGTGATACAATTTTAATAATTTCAGTATCATCACTAGAAACATTTTTTTCTGTAAAAAGAAAAGTTATTGCAATTAAAACAGCAAAAAATACTATTCCAAATAGAAAATGAAAGTAATCTTTAGCTTTCCACTTTCTATTAGGATTAATAAAATAACAGATAGATAAGTAAAAAAATGGAGCAATAAAATTGGCAGGTAAAGAAAAAGAATTAACTACTAGTTGATTTTTTATATCAATATTTAAAATTATAAAAAACTCTTCTAAATTTACAATAAAAATTGACGTTAGAAATAATCCAAACCAAAAATTGGCTTTTGTATTGACTTTATTAGGATTTGCAAAAGCCAAAAAAAGTAATAAAAGTAATGATCCAACAGATAGTAAAGTAATTATGTTATTCATTTTTTATTAAATAATTATGCTATTTAGAATCACTATTGTCAAAATTGTTACGTTATAATCTAAACTATTTTTATACTAATTTCAATAAAAAAGCGTTAATGTATGGTTAAGGAATGGTATTTGATTATAAATTTTTAAATACTTTTACAAACCTAATAAGTATAGTAACGCAATGATTTCTAAAAAATTATTTTTACTGGTTTTTATTTTATTTAGTTTTTCTTTTTCGGTTCAAGCACAATTTGAAACCAATAAAAAGAAGATTAAACTTAGTATTGTACCTAAAAAACTTCCACCAAAACCAGTTGAAGCTCCAAAACCAGTTGTAGAAAAAAAGCCAGAAACTAACATTCCAGCATTAAAATTTGAAAGTCAATTTAATAAAAAACCAGAAGATGAACTTTTAAAAAGTGTTTCTACAAATCCGAAAGTTGAGATAAAAGAAGGTAAAATTTATGAGGTAAAAAGCGCAAGTGAATTATTTGCAGATAAATTTAATAAAAAAGAGGGAAAAGTAGAAGAACGTTTTAAAAGTGATACCTTTTTGGGTCAGTTTAGTAGCGATTCTAAAACGGTTAGAATTGCTTGTAGAGATCACGAAGCTCCAGATGGCGACAGAGTTAGAATATGGCTAAACGATAAAGTTGCAGTTGAAGAAATTTTATTGGATTCGAGTTTTAAAGAATTGTATCTTGACTTGCAAGAAGGCATAAATAAAATAGAATTTGAAGCATTGAATCAAGGAGAATCTGGACCAAATACTGCTCAATTTACTGCAATAGATAAAAATGGTAAGGTAATTACTAACAACAGTTGGAACTTAACTACTGGAGTAAAAGCCAAAATTATAATTGTAAAAGAACCAGTTTTAAAAGAAGAATAATTATTTTTTTATTAACTTTTTAGTTTCAGATTTTAAATCATTATAAAAAGTTATAAAATAGATTCCAGTGATTAATTGAGAAACTGAAATTTGTTGATTTTCTAAAATTCCTTCAAGAATTAACCTTCCGTTATTATCAACAATTTTGTAATTAAAATTTTCATTTTTAGATGTGTAGATAATTTCTTCAGCAGGATTAGGATAAATTCTTATTAATGCATCTTCATCAAAACTAGAAATAGCCAAATTACTAGCATAAGCTCTACAAATTGGATCGCCAATTACAATATCCATCCAACCAACTAATCTTGACGCTGCATAAAAACTTTCGGCCATTGTCCAACCATTTCTGTAACGGTTAAAAATAATTTTAGGCGATGCAACTGCAACAAGAAGTGGTTCATCTGTATAACCTTTTACACCAGTAATTCCTTGCGAGACTAAATTCGCAATTAATGATTGTCCTCCAGTTGTGGGTAAAAAAGTTCTTCCACCAGTTGAAACAGCAGTTTCTCCAAGTGCGCCAACAGAAAATCCTAATGAATTATAGGTATTAGCGTTGTAATTTGTATCATTACTTCCCCAAGAAATATATCCTTTTAAATTGGTAATGTTTCCTATAAACGTATTTGCTGTATCAAATTGAACCGGAATATTTGCAGATGATAAATCAGTAGAAGATTCTTGCATATCAGAATTATATAATCCATATGGACCTTCGGTTGTAATACTTATAGTTTGTCCAGAAATGTAATTATCAGGATAAATAGAATAGGGTTGAGGTTCATTTGGAAAACCAAAATCGGCACAAGCATCAAGTAATATAGTTCCAGAAGTTACAATGCCGTTTGTAAAATTATTTTCTGCTTCCAATGATCTTGTGGTTAACGCAATTGCATCAGCTTGAGTGTAACCATCTAAACGCGTAACTAAGTATCCTCCAAAAACTGAATTTGAAAATCGTGTGGTGCTGTTCCAAAATTTATTTGCATAAGCTTGACCAACAAAAGTATTTCCATAATCTATATCGGAAATAGAAACAATACTAGAAGTTGGACTAGTTTCATAATTTATTGAAGAAATTCTGCTATCAACACAACAATTTCCACCATAAGGTTTATTAGGTGTATTATAAATATGAATAGGAATTCCTTTAGTTAAAACAATAAAATCAATTTCTGGATGCGTACTTAAATATTCTTTTATAGGATTTTCTATAATAGTTACATAATCTGGAAAATTTATATACTCGTAATCAGAATTTGTTGCACTATCAAAACAATCAATCGTTAGTATTTTTGTAACATTTCTTCTAGTTGAATAATCTTCTGCAATAGCAAGAGAAATAGGACTATTTGTATTTTGAACAATTAAAACACGTTCGTTTAAAGTTGTAGTTTGAGCAAAATTAAAAAATGAGACAATCAAAAAAATAAACAGTAGGTTAATTTTATTTTTCATAACTATCTCATTTATATTAAGTAACCAATGTAAAATTAAGAAGTGTTTTTGATAATGAGATTAAACAAATCATAAATTA
>NZ_JAYUPK010000110.1:0-6111 GCF_043760115.1 Flavobacterium sp. | reverse complement strand
TTTCCATATTTTGCGATGGCGAAGAAATTTCATCTAGAATTTGATTGGCTTCAGCATCTGATAAAACTTCAAAACTAACACCGCGAATTTGACATTCTTTTTTAATTTCAGCAGCATCTGGAAGCAAGAAAGAACCACCACGATAGTTTAATAACCAACTGGCTTTGTATTTTTTATCTAAACACCAATAGGTTATTCCATAAGCTTTTAGATGATTTTTTTGAGTAGTTTCATCCATTGGAAGCAATATAAAATTTGCCTTAATTGGTAAAGCAAAAAGAACTATTAATAAGAAAATAAATGGTTTAATTACCTTCATTGGTACAAATAAATTTTAATCGAAGATACTATTTTTAATTTTAAATATAAATCCAAAAAAATGTTAAAAAAAATAAACTAAAAACACGTAAAACTACGTATATCCAGATTGAAAATTGATTGTATTTTTGAATTATATAATAAATTAACCAAAATAATTATGAACACATTACAAATGATACAGAAAAACTCCTCTTTTAAAGGTCTTCCATTTATTAAAAAGTTAGGAATCTATTTTTTTATTGCGCTAATAGTTACTTATTTGTTTCTATCATTAAAATTTATATTAAGCTAGTTAATCTTCTAAAGAAAGAGTATTTAGTTGAATAATTTTATTTTGAATAGCAAATACAACCAATCCGGCAACATTTTTAACTTGGGTTTTTGCAATAACATTATTTCTATGACCTTCTACAGTTCTAGCACTTAGAAATAATTTTTCGGCAATTTCAACCGTACTTAACTGATTACAAATGCATAGTAAGACTTCTTTTTCTCTATTAGTTAAAAAATCTTCATCAAAAATACTTCTAGCATTTTTTCCTTTTATAAGTACATCGTCTTGAATTACTTGCAACACATTTTCGTTGTAATAAAATCCTTTTTTGGCAACTTCGTTAATAGTATCAATCATTTCTTTTGGCGAAGCACTTTTTATTAAATAAGAAGATGCACCAACTTCTATCATATTGGCAATAAACGATTTAGTATTGTAACTTGTTAAAGCGATTACTTTAGAATTAGGGAAATCTCTATTGATAATTTTGGTTGCTTCTACTCCATTTAATAATGGCATTTTTAAATCCATCATAATTATATCTGGAAGTAATGTAGAATTTATCATAAACTCTAGTAAATCTTGACCATTTGAAGCTTCAAAAACTATTTCAATGTTTTCTTCTCTTTGCAATAAAAAAAGAATTCCTTTTCTAAATAATTCTTCATCATCTACTAATGCAATTTTAATTTTATCCATAATTAAAAAGTAAATTTAGCTTCAAATCCTTTGTTAATTTGAGAAGCTATTGATAAATTTCCGTTTAAAAAATTTACTCTACTCTCAATATTTTTCATTCCTAAACCTTTTTGGTTTACCTTCTTATTATAGTTAAAACCAACTCCATTGTCACTATAAATGCAAGTATCAACAGTATTTAAAGTATCAAATAATATTGATATTTGGGTTGCTTTTCCATGTCGTAAAGAATTGTTTATTAATTCTTGAAGAATTCTAAAAATATGAAGGTGTTTTTCGTTTTCATGAATGTCAAAAACCAATTTATTAACATAATCAATTTTAACAACTTTGCTAGTAGAAACCTCAACTATAAGCTCTTCGATTCCAGCATGTAAACCAAATTTTTCTAAAACTGGTGGCAATAAATCGTGTGCAATTCGTCTTGAATTTTCTAATGCTTTTTTGGTTAGCAATATTATATTGTCTGTAATATCTAGCAATTCTTCGTTAGCTAAATTTGGAGTTTTTAATAAGTGACTGTTTAAAGAAACTATGTTTAACTTAGAACTAATATCATCATGCAAGTCTTGAGCAATGCGTTTTCGTTCTTCTTCTTGAGTAATAATTACAGAACGTAATAACTCTTTTTGATGATTAATTTCTAAATCTTTTTTTTCTAATTCTTTTTTGATGATTTTTTTTCTAGAAAAGTAAAAAAATAAGATCAAAATAGATGCCATTAGTATAAAAACAACAAAAATTGTTGCTAATACAGTATTAGATTCGTTTTGAAAAAAATTGAACTGTAAACTTTTACTCATTTTTATTTTTTGAAAAATTAACTTTCCATTCTATTAAAACTAAAATTTGATAAATTGTGTATAAAACAACATTTAATAACATTACGAGCCATGCAAAATCTTCTCCATAAGTAAATTGCAAATTATGCATTAAAAATGGAACTGAACTTCCAAATATGTATATCAATATTCCACAATTTACAAAATAAAAATATTTTTTACTGGAAAGCATATTGTAAAAATGAAATGTACTGTAAACTATAATTGCCAATGATGTCATTGCTATTTCTAACAAACTAAATTTAAAAATTAAATTAGTATTAATTATTAAATTTAGTATAATTACAAAAGGAATAGAAATCAAAGAAATCTTTATTAAATTTTTTTGATACTTTTCTTTAAAGAGTTCTAAATAAAACAAACTAAGCATTATAAATTGAAGTATAAAATAAAAATGTGAAACTGATAAATTTTCATATCCAAATTTTACAAAAACTTTAGAAACAATTTGTATTATAACAATTACACCAATATATAGGGTATAAATTTTAAATGCTCTATCTCTTTTATTAAATTGAGACAGATATAAAATAAAATTTAACCCTAAAATACAATTGGCTATTATATTAAATACTTCAAAAGTTAATTTCATAATCTATACATTGGACTTTCTACATCACATATAATTGGGCAAGTAGAAGTGTAATCATAGATGTAAAGACCATTTTTATAATCTATTAAGTCTTTACCGTTTTTATCTACTCCAACTAGCATTAATTTATGCAATCCTTTTTCATCAATTCCAACATAAGCACGTGCATCTTGAACATTTGCTTCTGCCATCATCTCTGTTATATCCTCTTGTGGAATTAAAAATGCTTTAACAATATGTTCTGGATTTGCTCTCCAAGTTCTTGCCCATTCTTGAGCTGTTGCTAATGAAATTACATTTGTTGCACTCATAGTTTTAATAATTAAATTGGTTTATAAAATATTTTTTTATTGGTCTTCATAGATTTTTTTTCTAACATTATTGAATCTAAAAATAAGTAGCAAAGCCATTGACACAAATATAATAAATACAATTGTGGCAAATTGATACATAAAATTTAAACTAAAATTTGTTAACATCATAAATTCTATTCTAACTAATATAATACTATTGTTTATGAATTTGGTTTTTACAAATCCATTTTTTATCAATAATATTTTATAAAGCTAAGGCATAAAATTGTAGAATAAAAATTTTTAGTGAAAATCACGTAAAACTACTTGGTTTTGAAAAAAAGAAATTTGCATAAAAAAATCCTGATTTCTCAGGATTATATTTTTAAAAAGGAACATCACTATCATCATCAAATGAGTTGGAACTGCTTCCAAAAGCTTCGTTGGCAGATGGCAAATTCTTAGTCATAAAAGGATTGTCATCGTGATTCATTTTAGATGGCAAGTCGTCAAAACCT
The DNA here is from genome assembly GCF_043760115.1 of Flavobacterium sp. Lineage (GTDB taxonomy): Bacteria > Bacteroidota > Bacteroidia > Flavobacteriales > Flavobacteriaceae > Flavobacterium. Next base: position 2,572 of record NZ_JAYUPK010000110.1, on the reverse strand, counting down.
CCACTAGAATCTTCAAGATTATCAAATTTACCAAGATTTCCTATGAATTTCAATCTAACATTTTCTAATGAACCATTTCTGTGTTTTGCAATTATAAATTCGGCTTGACCTGCTGTTGGCGATTGTTCATCATCGTCCCATTCGTCAATTTTATAATATTCTGGTCTGTATATAAAGGATACAATATCAGCATCTTGCTCAATTGCTCCAGATTCACGAAGATCGGAAAGCAAAGGTCTTTTACTAGAACCACGAGTTTCTACCGCACGAGATAATTGAGAAAGTGCAATTACTGGAACTTCAAGTTCTTTAGCAAGTGCTTTTAAATTTCTAGAAATTGTAGATATTTCTTGTTCTCTATTTCCGCCACCTTTTCCGTTTCCGCCAGCAGTCATTAATTGAAGGTAATCTACAATTATTAATTTTATGCCGTGTTGCGATGCTAAACGTCGTGCTTTTGCACGTAAATCAAATATCGAAAGTGATGGAGAATCGTCAATAAATAATGGTGCTTTTTCTAAATCTTTTACCTTTACAGAAAGTTGTTCCCATTCGTGTTTCTCTAATTTTCCTGTTCTAAGTTTCTCAGAAGACAAACCAGTTTCAGAAGAAATTAAACGTGTAATTAACTGAACCGAAGACATTTCTAATGAAAATAATGCTACTGGATGACCATAATCTATGGCAACATTTCTTGCCATTGAAAGTACAAATGCAGTTTTGCCCATTCCTGGCCTTGCCGCAATAATAACTAAATCTGAAGGTTGCCAACCAGAAGTAATTTTATCTAATTTATCAAAACCAGTTGCAATTCCAGATAGTCCTTCTTTATTAGCAATTTCTTCAATTCTCTTTTTGGCTTGAATTACTAAACTTTGAGCAGTTTCTGAACTTCGTTTAATGTTTCCTTGAGTTACTTCATATAATTTAGATTCGGCTTTGTCAAGCAAATCAAAAACATCTGTGGTTTCATCATACGATTCTTCAATAATTTCTGATGATATTCTTATCAAACTGCGCTGAATGTATTTTTGTAATATAATTCTTGAGTGAAATTCAATATGAGCAGACGATGATATTTTTTGTGTAAGCTGAATTAAGTAAAAATCACCACCAGCTAAGTCTAGTTTTGCATTCTTTTTTAATTGTGCCGAAACTGTTAATAAGTCAACAGGTTGAGAATCTGTGAATAACTGAAAAATGGCTTCAAATATATGTTTGTGTGCATCTTTATAAAATGCATCACTTTGTAAAATATCTATAACTTCATCTACACCTTTTTTATCAATCATCATTGCGCCAAGCACAGCTTCTTCAAGATCGAGCGCTTGTGGCGGTAACTTTCCTTTTTCAAGGTTTATTATCGTTGTTTTATCTATTTTAATTGGGCTTATATTTTGCATATTTTCCATAGAGCGAAAGTAAGGTATTTTAGAATTTTTATTACTTTTAGTTATTATAAATCATTGTTAACAAGTTACCTTTTTTTGTTAACAACCAAAAAAAATCCGCCTCGTTATTGACGAGACGGATTATGTATAAATCTGTACGATTTTACTCTCTGTATTCGCCCATCTTGCTGTATTTATCCATTCTTTGAGCTACTAACTCAGTTGTTGATAAATCTTTTAATTCGTTATATGCTTTAGTAATATATTGCTCTACTGTTTTAAAAGTAGTTTCTCTATCATAATGCGCTCCACCAAGTGGTTCTGGAATAATATCATCAACTAATTTTTGTTTTTTCATATCGGCAGAAGTTAATTTTAAAGCTTCGGCAGCAATTTCTTTATATTCCCAACTCTTCCAAAGAATTGACGAACAAGATTCTGGAGAAATTACCGAATACCAAGTGTTTTCCATCATTAAAACTTTATCGCCAACGCCTATTCCTAATGCTCCACCAGATGCGCCTTCTCCAACAATTACACAAATAATTGGCACTTTTAAACGACACATTTCAAGAATATTTCTAGCAATTGCTTCGCCTTGACCTCTTTCTTCGGCTTCTAGTCCAGGATATGCTCCAGGTGTATCTATTAAAGTTAGTACAGGAATTCCAAATTTTTCTGCCATTTTCATCAATCGCAATGCTTTTCTATATCCTTCTGGATTTGCCATTCCAAAATTTCTATACTGACGTGTTTTGGTATTAAATCCTTTTTGTTGACCAACAATCATAAAAGATTGACCATCAATTTTACCCAAACCACCAATCATAGCTTTGTCATCTTTAAAACTTCTGTCTCCAAAAAGTTCTAAAAAAGAATCTCCACACAAGGCACGAACGTGATCCATTGTATAAGGACGATTTGGATGACGCGACAATTGCACACGTTGCCAAGCAGTAAGATTTTTATATATTTTACGTTTAGTTTCTTCTAGTTTTTTTTCTATTTGCTTACAAGTATTGGTAACATCAACATCTGATTCTTGACCAATAACCTGACATTTGTCTAACTGATCTTCCAATTCTTTTATAGGAAGTTCAAAATCTAAATATTCCATAGGGTTTGTTTTATTTCGCTGCGCTCCATACAATTCGGCTACGCCTCGGGTGTTTTGATTTAAT